>JAESSB010000071.1 GCA_016764335.1 Magnetovibrio sp. | reverse complement strand
TTGATCCATAACCGAATGGCGAAGATATATACCATTGCCAGAACGTTTGAGCTGAGTTTTCAGATCGCGTGGTCAACCTTCTCATGTCTTTCATGGTGCAAAAGAACTGGTCCACGATATTGCGCATGCGATAGAGCTTCTTGTCATGTGGGATAGGATTCTTCGCATTTAATTTTGTTGGGATAACGGCAAGCGCACCTTGGTCTGCGATACGTTGGCGGGTTGCGTTTGCGTTATAAGCCTTATTAGCGACCACGGCAGAAGACTTCCGGCACCATCCAAAAGATCAATCATCACCTAACAATCATGAACTTGACCGCCCGTTATGATGAGGCAACGAGGCCGTTCACTTTCATCAACAACGGCGTGAACTTTACTTGTGCGGCCAATATCCTGCGCCAGTTCCCCCCTTTTGCGCCGGTTGCCGCGCGGTGAGCCTAGACGATAGAGCTGTCGATAAAAAACAGGCAATTTTCGTTTTGACACGCAAGGACATCGAAGATTGATGTCCAAATGCCACGCCGCGCCCAACGGGCATAACGATTGTAAATGGTGGTGTGAGGGCCGTCGCGTTCTGCCAAGTCGCGCCACGGCGCACCCGTGCGTAAAATAGAGACAGTACTGTTAAAACACGGCGATCATCAACGCGTTTGAGGCCGCGTCCACCCTGTGGCAAGTGTGGCTATAGCGGCCTTTATCTTGGTCTGACCAATCAAACCTCATGATGAAAAATCCTCCTGAGAAGGATAGAATCACACTTTTCTTTAATAATTCAATATGTTAAATTTGGTTCACACCCTAGGTGTTTGGTCCGGGCATTTGATGGATCGGATTGATGTTGGATCTATTGGGTTCATTTGTCCAGCACGTGCAGATGAATTCGTATGGCGTCAGTCCCTTGAGTATTTTCAGCCTCCGCGCGTAATTGTCGGCAGTGATAAAGTCGTCAAGGTGCTGTTTCAGGTGTTCATGATTGTCGTAATGAYACCGTTTGACCGTCGCTTCCTTGATCGTGCGGTTCATGCGTTCGACTTAGCCATTGGTCCATGGGGGCTGATTTTTGTCAGTCGGTGATCAATGTCATGCTCCGCACAGACACGATCAAAGATGTGAACGCCGGCCTGTTTGTGACGGGCAAGGTTGGTGAACTGGATACCGTTGTCTGTCAAAATTGTGTGGCGTGCATAAGGCACGGCCTTGATCAGATCGTGCAAAAATGCTGCCGCCACCATTTTTCCTGCTTTCTTCACCCGTTGAATAAAGGCGAATTTTGATGTCCGATCAAGAGCAACACATAGATACAGCTTACCCTCTTGCGTACGGACTTCCGTGATATCAATGTGAAAATAGCCGATAGGGTATCGCTTGAATTTCTTTTTGCTCGGCTTGTCTCCAGCCACCTCTGGCAAGCGGGATATCTTGTGGCGTTGAAGACACGCCTTAGCGCGCCTTCGTCCCTCAGGACCTCTTCTGGGGCAAAGCCCCAAGGGAGGAAAATATCGTTTCCAGGAGCCTCCGATGCAGCGATGAACGCGATAAATGAGGGATCGTCGCCTKMWKSYKSWARMGACARKMSYSAMGMKKYWGSYKYKTWYGGCSYRGWMAGRMWAYSMTGMWCSSWKSTTCSSYWMKYSMMWWKRSCGACGGTCTTTTGAGTGATGCCGTAACGCTGTGACAGAGCCCTCAGGCTTTCTTGACGATTTTGGATTGTTCGACGAACGGCCTCAGTCGTCGTGTCGCTGCCGTGTGAAATTTGTCCCAGAGTGCTTCCTTCCATTCTAGGGAGAATATTGCACCATCAAATACCGGGACTAAACACCTAGTTGAAGAAATTAACAGGCATCGAATAATATAGATGCGCCGATTCCGTGCCGGGGTTGGTCTTGCCCAAAGAGGCATTGGAATAATGGGACACGGCCATGCCTAGACGGGACCGATCATCAAAGCGATAAGCCAGTTCGATCTGAGAGCGAAATTCCAGGGCGTAATTAAGGTCAAGTTTGCTGTTGCCGCCCCGATAATAGTGAGGGGCAAAACTTGGCGTTAGGACCAATCTCTTGCCAATGTATATGTCGGTAAGGACACCAGCACCAACAAAAAAAGTGTTAGAGCTGTTCGCCGCGGCGACGACGACGAACGGTTTAAAGATCCCCAAGTATTTTTTATTGTGACGATATTCAAGGCGCACTTCAACGCCGGGATCTTTTTTGCGGTTCCAATCATAGGACCCGACACCAATGGAAACGAACGCAGGGTCTTCTGCACGTGCCGATGTTGCCACAAAGCTAACGGCAATGGTCGCGAACAAGACCGTTAGGGCGACACTTGAAATTAAGCGTCCGAATTTGATGAGCATATGACGATCTCTCTTAATTTATCGTATGGCATTTAAAGGCAAAACCTTCGGTCATGCAATGATTTATGATAAAATATTTGCCAGGGTGTTCGCACCTTGGACCATCGCTTGAGCAATTTTAGGTTCCGATCCCGAATGTCCGGCATCCGGCACGATGGTTAAGGTCGAGCCAGGCCACGCAAGATGTAGACGGTAAGCCATTTCAATTGGGCATACCATATCGTAACGCCCCTGTACGATGATTGCAGGCAAGTGCTGTATAGCCCTAAGTCCAAGGATTAATTCGTCGGGTTTGAGAAACATATGCTGCGCAAAATAATGCGTTTCAAGGCGTGCCAAGGCCAAGGCATAGGCATCAAATGCCGGGCCACCACGGGGAACGGTGGATGGATATAGGGTAGAGCATTGGATTTCATAACCTGCCCAGGCGCGCGCGGCGGGCATGTGGCGGCTTGGGTCTGGGTCGTGAAGGCGTTCATAATAAGCGGCAAACAGGTCGGCACCTTGTAAGTCCCCAACGTGATGAGAAAATTTTTGGTACGATTCAGGAAAGATTTTACCCATGCCGCCCAAAAACCAGTCGATTTCGGATGAGGTGCCCAAAAAAACACCGCGCAGCAAAAAACCTAAGCACGCTTGGGGGTGKCCTTCACCGTAAGCYAAGGCCAAGGTGACMCCCCAAGACCCCCCCGAYACYAGCCACYGTTCAATGTGCARATGACGGCGCAAGACTTCGATGTCGGCAACCAAATGAGCGGTGGTATTGGCTTGCGTGCTGGCCAAAGGTTGAGAAAGTCCAGCGCCACGCTGGTCCAATTGCACAACTCTGTATTTTTCGGGATCAAAATACCGACGTTGCAGGGGTGAACATCCGGCACCTGGTCCACCGTGCAAATAAAGTACAGGAAGACCCAAAGGGTTTCCCGCGACTTCGTAATATAATGTATGCCCGTCGCCCACATCCAGATAGCCCGTATCATAAGACTTGAAGGCAGGGTAAAGCCCGTTATCGTGTGAAGCATCCATGCACTATTATATGGACGGTATCGCTGCGTAGAAACAGGGGAAATGCGATTGTTTAAATATTTTAGCCTGTTTCTAATTTTAGCCCTGCCCGCATGGGGTGCGGACTTCAGCACACTGGCGGATGGTGGGGTTCACAAAGTCGCCTCTGTGGTGGATGGCGATACGGTTGTTTTGGACAACGGGAAACAGGTGCGATTGGTCKGTATTCAGGCCCCCAAATTACCGTTGGATCGCCTGAACTTTAAGCCGTGGCCGCTGGGTGATGAGGCCAAGGCCCACTTGAAATCGCAAATTTTAGGTCAGGATGTGCACCTGCATTTAGGCACCACGGCCCAAGATCGCCATGGACGCATTTTGGCGCACGTGGTGCGAAAGTCCGACGGATTGTGGGTGCAAGGCGATCTGCTGCGAAGGGGGTTAGCCCGCGTTTATACCTTTCCYGACAATCGYAAACTGGGTGCYGAWATGTTRGCSYTAGAACGCCAAGCCCGCAAAGAAGGCTTGGGCCTGTGGGGTTTGCCCTATTACGCCATCAGGTCGGCCTATACGGTGCGTCATGACGTGGGCACATTTCAGGTGGTTGAAGGCAAAGTATTTGATGTGGCGCGTGTCAGAAAACGCATCTACCTTAATTTTTCAGCCGACTGGCGCCATGACTTCACGATACAAATTGATCATAAAAATGAAGGCTTGTTCACGGCGCAGGGTATTGATCTTACACAGCTTAAAGGTAAGCGAGTGCGGGTGCGCGGGTGGGTCAAACAAAAAAATGGCCCCCTGATCCAATTAGATCACCCAGAACGACTGGAAATAATTGAACCATGATGTATATACTTGTCCCATGAAAAATCACATAAACTTGATTGGGCGACTGGTTGTTGCCACACTGGTATTGGGTGCATGTTCGTCCAACCTAGCCACGGGTAAACAGAGCTTTACTGGCTTTATGTCCGCTCAAAAAGAGCTCCAAGTTGGGGCGGAAGAACATCCAAAAATTCTCCAACAATTTGGCGGAGGATTTGAAGATCGGAAGGTGGCGACATACGTTCGAAACCTAGGCTTACAATTGGCCAAAACTTCAGAAATGCCGGACTTACCGTGGACCTTTACGGTGCTGAATGACCCGATGGTCAATGCCTTTGCCTTGCCTGGTGGGTATATATATGTCACGCGTGGTCTATTGGCTTTGGCCAGTGATAAGGCCGAACTGGCCGGAGTCCTCAGCCATGAAATCGGTCATGTCACAGCGCGTCATACGGCACAGCGTTATAGTTCAACCATGATCGCGAATATCGGCGTTCAGGTGATGGGGGTTTTAAGTCAAGTCGCAGGATTGGGACGGGTCGGTGGTGACTTGGCTTCGCTTGGGGCGAATATGGCCTTAAAAAGCTATTCGCGGGACCAAGAGCTGGAAAGTGACATGTTAGGTGCGCGCTATATGGTGAACCTTGGTTATGATTCGTCGGCCTTGATTAGCTTTTTCGAGAAATTGCGGGCCCATCAAACCCTCGAGGCCAAGAAAGCCGGCAAAGATACGGCAGCGGTGGATCAAACCAGTATCTTTGCGACCCACCCCCGCACGGCCGACCGCATTACTCAAGCCATCAACTTGGCGAAAACAAAAGGCAAGGGTGCGTCACGACGAGACGCGGATGAATATTTAAACGTGATCAACGGGATGGTGTTCGGTGAAGGGGCCAAAGAAGGCCGGGTGCAGGGCAAGGTGTTCATTCACGCTGCTCTAAAGGTCCGTTTTGAAGTCCCCGAACAGTTTACACTGAACAATACATCCAAAGCGGTGCTGGCTAGCGATGGTCAAGGGGCGACAATTGAATTTTCGATGGCCGCCGCGAAAGATGTGCACGATGCGGGCGGTATGAAAAAATTCTTGGTGGAGAAGTGGGCCAGTAGCCTGAGCCAGAAAAACATTGAGTGGTTGAACATCAATGGCCTGAGGGCGATCACCGGGGAAGGGATCGTGTGGACGCGGGGGGCCAATGTTATTGTGCGTCGAATTTTGGTTGAACGCGACAAAAATACGTATTGGCAGCTTAAATTTGAAATCCCCACCAAACGCCAATCTGCGTTAAATGAGCCCTTACGGACCACCACATATAGCCTCCGTGAGCCGACTGCGAATGAGTTGGCCTCGGCCCAATCGTTGCGGGTGCGGGTGGTGACCATTGGGCCTAACGTCACTTATGATGATTTGGTCAAGTCCATGGCAGTTGATAACTTAAAGGCAGAATGGTTTATGGCTCTTAACAATCTAAAACCAGCGGACCCCTTACCCATAGGGCGACGGATCAAGATCATAAAGTAGCGGTTTGAACTTTTACTGGAGTGTGGCCTTCATTCATCCAGAACTGAATGGCGAAGATATGCACCATGGTCAAAAAATTGAGCTCCGTTTTTCGTAGCGCGCGGTTAATCTTTTCATATCCTTCATGGGGCAAAAGAACCGTTCTACGATATTTCGCATACGATAGAGGCTTTTGTTATGTGGGATCAGGGGCTTCTCATTTGATTTCGTTGGGATAATGGCAAGAGCACCTTGACCTGCGAACCGTAGGCGGGTTGGACTTTCCGGCACCCTCTAAAAGATCAATCATCACTTGGCTGTCCTGAACTTGACCACCCGTTATGATCAGGCAACAAGGCCGCCCGTTTTCATCAACAACGGCATGCACATTAACTTGTGCGACCTTTGCGTGATCGGCCAATATCTTGTTCCTTCCTTTTGCGCCCGTAGCCGCGCGGTGAACCTTGACGATAGAGCTGTCAATAAAAACAGACGTTCTTCGTTTTGACGGGCAAAGGCCTCAAAGCTTAGTTTCCAAAGACCACGGCGCACCCGTACGTAAAATATAGAATATATCGTTCAAAACACGGGAGTCATCAACGCGTTTAAGGCTTTCTCCACCCTGTGGTAAGTGAGGCTCAATAACGGCTCATTCTTCGTCTGCTCAATTAAATCTCATGATGAAAATCCTTTTAAGAAGGACTGAATTACACTTTATCCTTAGCAATTCAATACGTTAAATTGGGTTTACACTCTAGGCTCAGGACCTATTAATCAATAATTCAGTTTTCTGTCGGATCATGTCGGTCTCATTTACGGAGACATCACATTGCGCCGCATTTCCCTTTGTCTCCCGGTATGCCTCGTGTTGATGATCTTCGGGGTGTACCCCGGATCATTCATGTCTTGAAGCGTGGATGACAGTGGCGTGATACACCTTCTGAATACGGTCCCGCACAAAACACTTTATAACCGCTTTGTGAGAGGGAGCCGAAGGCGCGTATTTGGCCGTATATTTGCTGGGCTTACCGGGGCCGAAGGTGTTCCCGATCAGCTCAAAATTGATGCGACACACCTTAAAGCTCACCGTACAGCAGCCAGCCTGCTGTTCTTTGGATATGTTCATCCCCCAAATTCAAGCGCTAAAGCGTCCAAAAGGGGATCTTCCCCATCGTATTGGGCAACCAAAAGGCGGCTTAAACTCAAAACGTCATGCGGTGTGTGATGGTCATGGTCGCCCCGTTGTCATGCTTTTATCAGAAGGGCAGATGAGCAATTATACGGGTACTAAATTAATGTTGAATGTTTTACCATCAGCCAAGTGCTTCTTGGTAGATCAAGGCTATGATGCAGATTGGTTCCCTAAGGCTTTGATAAAAAAGGGTGTTGAGCCTTTCATCCCGCCCAGAATATGACAAAATACTCTATAAACAGCGCCATAAAATTGAAAACATGTTCGGTAAAATCAAGGACTGGCGGCGCATCGTACTGCGCTATGATCGATGCGCACACACGTTCTTTTCAGCACTATGCAGCGCAGCCATGGCGATCTTTTCTCTCAATTAATGGGTCCTGACCTTAGGGTGTGGACTCAATTGATCCATAGCCGAATGGCAAATATCTGCACCATTTCCAAAAAATTAGAGCTGAGTTTTTCATATCGAGTGGTCAACCGTCTCATGTCCTTCATCGTGCAACAGAACCGCTCAACGATGTTCCGCATGCGATAAAGGCGCTTGTCGTGAGGGATTTGTTTTCGGGCATTTGACTTTGTCAAAATGACGGCAAGAGCACCTTGATCCGCAATATACTAACGAATTGCGGCTGAGTTGTAAGCTTTATCAGCAACAACAGCTTTGGACTTTCCGGCACCGTCCAAAAGATCGACCATCACTTGGCTGTCCTGAACCTGACCGCCCGTTATGATGAGGTGCCGTGGGCATCCGCTTTCATCAACAACGGCGTGAACTTTACGTGTCCGACCTTTGCGTGAGCGGCGAATATCCTGCGCCAGTTTCCCTCTTGCGCCCATTGCCGCACGGTGAGCCTTGATGATAGAGCTATCGATAAAAATAAACTATCCTCGTTTTGATGGGCAAGGGCATCAAAGATTGACGTCCAAACACCTCGCCGTGCCCAACGGGCATAGCGGTTGTAAATGGTGGTGTGAGGGCTGTCGCGTTCTGGCAGATCGCGCCACGGCGCACCCGTGCGTAAAATATAGAAAATACCGTTTAAAACACGGCGGTCATCAACACGTTTGGGGCCTCGTCCACCCCGGGGCAGGTGTGGTTCAATGACGGTTCATTCTTGGTCTGATCAATCAAATCTTATGATGTAAATCCTCCTAAGAAAGATCGAATCACACTTTGCCTTAGCAATTCAATAAGTGAAATTGGGTTCACACCCGAGTTTGAAAAGCCTAGATACTGGAGCCTTGATGAGTACTCATAAACGGATCGAGCCAGAAAACAAATAAATTTCCTGTATTTTCCCTGTTTAACAGAGGTTTTACCAGAGACGTGTTCGCACCTAACTGCATCCGCCGCCATTTGGTTCCCTGAGATAGCGTTAGGGTAATGAAACCTGTGAGGTGTTGCGCTGACAGAATACGCACCATAGCGCTTCCCCTAAGACTTAACAATTCTTAGGAATGGATATATTACGCTTGATGAAAGAGAACAAATTGCCTTTTTAGGGGGCAAGGTTTTGGGCCTTGCCTGATTGCACGGGAACTGAAACGAGCGGCCTCGACGATGAGCCGAGGGTTAAAATGGAATTCAAATCAAGCTGGATCAAAACCCAGACCTTGGCGAATCTT
>JAESSB010000070.1 GCA_016764335.1 Magnetovibrio sp. | reverse complement strand
GACGGACGCCATACGAATTCATCTGCACGTGCTGGACAAATGAACCCAATAGATTCAACATCAATCCGATCCATCAAATGCCGGGATCAAACACCTAGGCTTAAAGCCCCAGTCCGCCCCGGTCCCACAAGTTTCCACACAAGCCTCAGTGGGCACCTCACTGCAAACCGCGCTGACGGTTCCCAAGCAAAAGCGTATGAGTGTATTTGCGTCTCATCATTTCATGCTATAAGCCAAAATGGTCAGTTATGCGCCCGTAGCTCAGTAGGATAGAGCACCAGATTCCTAATCTGGGGGTCGTGGGTTCAAATCCCGCCGGGCGCACCATATAAAACAACGGCTTAGCAGTTATTCACGCTAGGCCGTTTTCTTTTGTGTCCGCCCTGTATCCGTCCCGTGCTATAATCCGATAGCAAAAAAACGGAAGGACTTCCCCATGAGCAATGACACAAGAACCGAAATGCAAGCCGCCTTTGTGCGTCACCTTGTATGCAAAGGCTGCACCCAGACTGAAGCCGCACGGCGCGCTGGATACACGAACGAAGGTCAACGCGCTTGGGAGTTAATGCAGAAGCCACATATTCTTGAGGCAATCCACAAAGAGCGGTCTCGGCTCATTGAAGGTGACCTTGCCAATGTGGCTATGAAGACGCTACATGATGTTATGGAGGATAAAGAGGCCCCAGCATCCGCGCGCGTGTCAGCGGCAAAGGCCGCCTTTAATATTGGCGGGCACACGAAAAAGGCCGATATGGCCCCTTCCCGAGATAAAGAGTTATCAGAAATGTCCATCGAAGAGCTGGAAGCGCTGGTTATTCGAGGCGAAAAATCATTAGATATGCAAGAGAATGCCGAAACCACTCTAAATTAAGAGCCGCCAAAAGCATAGGACTATACCAACGGCGGCTTCTCATGAATTAATGGTTGGCAGGCACAAGCCGTGTCACGTTATCACCCTCAACCTTTACAGCACCGGGTTCCAGATCAAGCGCAAGCCTTGCCGCACTGTCAGCCACCAACACTAAGATTGCGTGCGCCTGCTCTTGGGTTTCTCTGTCCTTGTTCGCGAAGTCATCCAGCATCATGTCAAAGACGTGTCTCACTGCCCGGTCAATACGGTCCGCTGTCAGTGAGAGGTCTTCCATTTGATTAGCGTGCATCATCGTTGCTCCTGTTTGATGTGTTTAAGATCACCAATCAAGGACAGATCAACAGGCTGATTTCAACGTGTTTTTTCGTTGATTTTGTCCGTTGTTGTCTGGCCTAAATGCATACAAAAAAAGCCTTATTTATTAATAGTGCCATGCGGTTTTGTCCGGCGTTGTATGTTCTTTATGGTGAGCCTATCCATACAAGAGACYGGCTTAGGTGGTTTGTGGTGCAAATTGTCGGGCGATAAAGCCAACGATGGACAATTGCTCTGGCTCTGGTGGGGTCCAGTCCGGGCCAACGTCCAAGGGCAGAGGCAAGCGTGTTTACCAAGTTTGAAACGCCGTTTGTCTTTTCTGTTATCTCGTCCGTCATGGCCTGTCCTAAATTACGGACCACCCCCGGATCCGCCCCCCCGGGGTACACCCGGTGACGTATGTGATTTATTGTATGGGGCGCGCCTAGAAATTTTTTGTGATTTTGAAAGCTCGTCTCTAATCAGCAAATGTTGCACTGTATCTAGCCATCTACCAGTCATAACCATTGACGGCTCTTTTTTTAGGAGCGGTATATGCTAATCCGGGGCTCCAGCAAGAACCATATCCCTCTTTAGGTTTCAGAATTTTATCTGATGATGCTTTCGAAGAAGCTCCAGCATGATTTGTGCTATGTCCCGGCACAAAGGCATTTAAGTAGACCGTCACGTTAGTCAAAGTTTTTGATGAGTTATTTACAACCCCAACAAAAACAGGCCATTTATCATCTGTGCAAATTTTTTGACTAACATCCACAGTTATTGCGATTTGTTTTTTTGGCATGGTTACAGTGATATATTCATAACCAGCCACTCCACCGGCGACGATTGCACCTAATAAGCCAACACCTAATGCCGAAACACCAATCCATTTCATAATTCTTTTTAAAATTATCAGAATTGCCTCTGCTGTTTCGTTTGTTTGTATCTTAGCGGTGTCGCCATGAGCATTTGCATTAACCTCTATGGCTATATCTTTTTTATTTTCATCAGAAGGTTCTTTTTTAATATCGGACATTTTTTGATTACCCTCATTTTCTTCCACATTTTGGCGTGATTTCCGCCAGCCCCAAAACGCTGCAATTGGAGCAATAACAATTGACCAAATATCATTTCCGACTACTTTCCTGAATGCCATTTCAAAAGGCAATAAATCAGGGTTTTGGGCATTTATAGCTCAGGCCATTAAGTATGGCGCACCAAAGGAAAACAAAATCCCCAAAAAAGCTGCAAGAACAGAAAGCCCTTTGTTTTTCCAGCTTTTTGCTAAGTAATACGGTAAAAAATATCCGATGGCGGCTAAAAAGGAAATCAACCCCATTTTAATCCTCACATTTGTTGAAGGTTATCCATTAAGGATGCCACATGTGGCAGAAGGTATTTTCGGTCACGAAAATTAAATGTGAAAAGAGTACTGCTTGCTTGCTCCACCCAGTCCTCATTTTCAGGTAAATTTATGACTGTCGCGTATTTCCACCAGTTTACATGCCACTCCGAACTTACGTGTTCCACATAGTTTTCCCATTTATCAAACTGCATGAAATTCATTACAACATCTGTGTCAATTAGACCTTTACGAGCATCCGCATATAACTTTGGAGAAATTGACTTCATTACTGACAAACCAATAACATATGGGGCAATGCGAAATGAATTCTGGGTTGAAGCCGCGTAAAGCAAGACTATGTTTGAAACCACACGCTCAATTGACCTAAAGGTCAGGCCATGTACCGAAGTTAAAGCCAGTAAACCTTCTTTAATATTATTGTCAAAATTTGGAGCGTTAGCATTCAAGCCAAGATCAAGCCATAAATGGTTAATCTACTTTAACCGCCAATTACGATGTTGTTCGTGCGGCTCTGGTAGTGCCACTTTTAACTGAAAAAATTTTTCAAGGTAACGTCCCGCATCAACTTTTGCACCATAGGCTCCGTTAACGACTGCCTCAAGTTGTGGAATGTGTGTCACCAAAACAAAGCAAACACCATCTACGGAAAACAGGTGCTTTATTCGTTCCAGAATGCTCAATGCAAATGTTGGGCGGCAACGGTCTAATTCATCAATGATAAAGACCAGTGGCGGTGTTATATGTTCGTCCTCTGCTTCTGCTTTACCATCCTCGCTTTCATTATCAGCCTCTTCACCTTCAACAGGAGATGCAAGGCTTTGTGCTAATTCTGAAAGTACAATTTTAAATTCAGCTAGAGCATCCTTGTCAGCTTCGACCTTATCAAGCCGTTCTTGAATTAAACTTTCAGACAAATTASCAAAGTCGCCACCAGTTCCATTAACAAATGCTTTAACACCCTCACTCAAAGCTTCATCGTCAATAGATACTGCGCCAAGCGTTGCCGCCCGAATGGATGCCTTAATTGCAAACGGAAGCAACACACGCCCAGCACCCTTTGCTTTATCTATAAAAGAGGTAATGACTTCCGGTTCGCCCGGAATTTTCTGTTTTGCCAATGCCGCTATTTCAGAAGATAGCGCGATGAAAGCATCCTCTTGATGATCGCTCTCGAAAGCATCAAATCGAATAACCGGAATATTATTTTTCCTAAGGTCACCCGCCCATTGTGCAGCGAAAGTTGACTTGCCACATCCCCACGGACCATCCAACGCAATAACCAAGGGTTCTTCTATATTGGAGACCAAACTTGTCAGCCGCTCTCCGAATTCTTTAAGTTCAAAAAGATCATTTTTTTCAAAACCATCATCATCTTCAACGATGATAGGCGTAGGTGTAAAACGCATTTGGCCCCCAAACTACTGCAATCATTTGCACACGCATTACGCACCATAAAATGCCACTACAGCAACACAAATTTTYCCACAGCCCCAAAGCCCCCAGAAACAAAAACACCCCCGCCATTACGGACAGGGGTGCATTGTGTGGGGTGGTGGTTAGGCCTGTCCGTAGATTACTTCAAGGCCGCCTTTATATTCAGGATGCTTGCGGCGATGCCGGGCGATAGCTTGAAAGAAGCCTTCCCCTTTACGAACATAAACTTCCCAGATTTTTGATTTTCCATTCTTATTTCTAATGTCGTTGGTCATAGTCTTGTACTCCAATTCCGCTAAAGTGTGTTAATGTGTGTTTGCCTAGAACGACACACTAAACCACTTTGAATGTCCACCCGCCTTTAGTTAGTAGAGTGAACCCATCCCAGATGGTTCTCTCTCTACTAAGGGGGCGGCAACGATTTTGGCAACGTTGCCGAAAACTTGGCAACGCCTAGTGGTTCTGCGGTTTTCACGTTGCCAAGCCTTCTTCGGTCACAATTGTACCATTGTGAAAAAACAACACCCCATCGGCTATTAACGTGTCCACAATCTCACGTACACGGACGCGGCTAATGCCTTCAAGTTCGGGCGGCTTCTGATCTTTAAGGCCGTTCTTGCCTGTTTTTGTGACCTTGCCGCCCTCTGCGTTGATACGCTCCACAGCGGCAAGCACGGCGGCGKSMWWAWYAWYRMTSSSCRWRSTTMMWTYTYKMTYKKGYMYWYGATTTGCAAGGAAATGCAACATTGTGTCTTTAGGATCGCGGACAAGATGAATAACGTTCTCATGGTATTCACCGGGCAAACCGTTGTGTTGTGGATCTCCGTTACTGACAGGAATACCAAATGTTGTCTTACCTGACTTTGAGCGTGCCATGGCCCATATAAGGCGCGTCCTATCCGCAAGGACGCCGCTACCACGGACGGCACTACCTGCTTCGTTCACTGTCTGCAGGTGGTTGTTTTTCAACACATGATGCACGACAACAACACTGCAGCCAGTTGCATCAATTAACTGTTCAAACGGTTCGTAAAAAGCGTTTACAGCTTGCGGTTCTTTTTCACTGCCAACAAAAAATTTCAAAACCGGATCAACAAAGAAACCATATCACCATTCTCCTGAAGGTCATTTAAAATCTCTTTTAGGTCTGACATTGATTGTGGCTCAACGATATACAAACTTGCAGGCAATCTCTTTTTGCTCAACATTTTGTGCGCGCGCTGAATGGCTGTTTGCCTCCGGTCCTCACCAGACACATAAATTATTAGACCCTCACATTTTGGCACATCGAAACCGAGCCAATTTTTACCCACGGCACATGCCATTGCGAGCTGCAGCATAAGCGCACTTTTGCCTTTTTTCTTTTCACCAGCAAATAAAACTAGAGTTTTCGTTGGAAGCATTTTTGGAATAATCCACGATGTAACCGGAGGGGGCGTTGGCGTTCCAGTTAACCCATTTTCAGATGCCAGCTTCTTGAATGATGAAAAACTACCCGACATTCGTCGAAGATCAGAAATTTCACTCAACCGTTCCGTTGACAACAAAAATTCTTCTGAGTTTTCATCAAATGGCTCGGATGCATAATGTGTACGTTCATAGGTAAGTAGGCTGTCATTAATAGTTTCATGGCGCGTGAAGTCTGGTATATAGCCGAACATATCTAAGAAAAGTTCTTTATCATCCGGCGAAATCATGGCTTCAATTTTAATTACATGCTGACTTTGGGGACTGATGGTGCAGAGACGTATGGCATGCACTCCACAGTCTTTTAAAAAATGGAGGACACTTCGGCATCTTAACTCAGCTTCATGTACATGGACTTGGAATAATTCCTTGTCTTTTCCAAGGGCATAGTCATTTACCTGTATTTTAAACCACCCAACTTCCTTGGTTTTAGTCCCGGGTATCGGCCCCCATTCATATTCATCGGGATTGAATGGATTATTTGAAGGTGGTGGCGGTGCAAAACCTGTAGCCGGGTCAAAAATAGGCCTATGCTTTATGTTAGTGCTGTCCACAAAATCATTAAAATATGGATCATCTTTGGCGGGTACGTCTTCGCGCCGCTCCAACGATGTGTATTTTTCCATATCATCATCTGGGTTTTTTATGGTTTTGTCATAGACATAATATGCACCAACACGGACTAGGCCTTTGTTGTTGGTGGTGGTGGTTTCTTCTGTCGCCGTGTCAGGCGACAGGAAGGCCTTGGGGTCTCTGGAGTCCATCATTAGACCATTCCCCGCTCTTGGCTTTCCATCCATGCCTGAACAGCCGTTTTTCGGTAAACGATGCGGCGGCCAAATTTAGCGCGACCGCCGGGGCCTTTCCGTCTTGATGCCCAAGTCCGCAAGGTTTCGACCGTGACACTCAACGCCTCGGATAATTCTTGTTCAGTGGTATATTCGGAGAGTAAGTCCGTCATAACTATGTCCTTTTCAATAGCTGTTGATATTTAGCTGACTGAGGACAGGTTAAGGTCGGCTGGTGCGCTGGTCTGCGGGGGTTATTTATAAAAGTTTTTGAAGAGAAACCCCCGTTATAATTTGGGGCTATTCCTTGGTTTTGGATGCGGCTTCACAAACAACGGCAAACAAGGCATCGTGACTTTCAGAGATTCTTACTTCTCTTTTACATTCAATTCGACGTTTAATTTTAGCACGTTCCGCACTCACACTGCGAAGATACAAAACATGAACACAGTATTTGGGCTGTACACGCCAACCTTTGTCATGTTCCGGATCTGGCTTTGGGCTATAAAGCGTCTTTTTGTAGCTATCAAATCTGGCTTGGTCCGTTGCATGTTGGTTTGCCCAAACCTTTTGCACCAAAACCCAATCAGACAAAATACTCGGAAATTTACCATCTGGGTCAGGCGCGGCGGCGGCTTCAAGCCGTGTTGCCAAGTGCCATTGTGCCTCGCTCCTGTCTTGATAAGGCTTGCGGCTTCCCTTTGGTGGCTTATGGCCCAAGGCCCTACCAATCAGCCTAACAAGACCAGAGGGGAGCGGTTCTGTCATTAATTCATCGGCTTGCTGAAGCAAGTCAAACACATACCGCTTATCATCCGGACTAAGCTTGTCTTGACCGAGCAAAGAGGATGCCTTGACCTCAATATCAATCAATTTTTTATCAGCCTCGGAAGGCTCAACAATGTCTATATAYMWACNCTMWTGWTNNGKCWCTYAYSNNCWTNCRYYTKTCMTTAATGTCATSSAWWKCRGCSGWTTSMSSYKYGMSSTKSRSKKYSWMRMGRRYYRCCMMYWKRMRKKYSSKSRSYWCGCGCAATGGATCGTCGGCAAGGTGGGCATAGCGTTTGGTTGTCGATGCCTGCGTGTGACCCAAAAGCCGCCCAACGATTTCAAGACTTAGGCCGCTGGATACAAGATGTGATGCGTAAGTGTGGCGAAGATCATGAATGCGAACATCTTGCAGGCCAACAGGTAGCTTTATTTTCTGTTTCGTTGCGGCTTTGTCAATTTCAATAAATTTAGGTGCGCGCCCTAGGTCACTGGTGAGACCGTTAATCAAATCCAATATTTCAGGCTCACCTTTCCATATTTCAATGGTCGCGGCCTTGCGAATGTTGGTCCATTCTCTTTTGAAATCATGCAGAGGCTTGCCCTCTTTATCGCCCGGAAAAAGAAACGGCACTTCCTTAAATGCGTCCTCATGCATTGCGGATAGCAGTGCCAGCGCCGGAGCAGAAAGCGGCACATGCTCTGTCCGCTTTTGTTTGGTGTGTGCGCTGGGTTTTGTCCACACGCCACGCTCAAAGTCGATTTGGTCCCAATCAGCTTTAAGAGCCTCGCCCTTGCGCGCACCTGTCAGCATTAAGAAGCGGACGACATTGACAACACGGGTGTTTGTGGAAGCGTTCAGCGCATTTGATAGGTGTGTCAGTTCATCGGACGATAACCAGCGTTCTCGTTTTTCTTCTGAGAATTTTTTAACGCCCTTGGCGGGATTACGGTCAATCCACTCCCATTCGATGCCAAGTTGAACATTTTAGACATAAGCGCATAAACACGGTTGGCACGGTAAGGGTGGGCTTTTAGAGACTGGTGGATTTTATCGATGTCACGCCGACCAACAGAGGCGATTTTGCGATTTCCTAATTTTGGATTGATATAGGTGTTAATCATGCTCTCGTCGTCTTTAACGCATAAAAGCCGCTTGTGAGGGCGTGCATGGCGTTCAAGGTAATCATTACATAAGTCACACACGGTAGGCGCTTCCCTGAGACTGACACGCATTGCTAATGGGTCTTTTCCATCAACGACCATCCCCATAAGTCTGTGAACCATGGTACGTGCTGTAGATACGTTTAGCCCCGGCGCTGGTGCGTATTCGCCAATGGTGTAGCGGTGTTCCGAACCATGAAGGACATAACGAAAGACAAATGACTTTTCCCCGGCTGCCGTAATACGAATGCCGAAACCCTTGGTTTCATCATCCCAATAAACCTTATTGGCTTTGGCTGGTGGAGAGAGTGTTTTAATAAATTCCTGTGTAATGCTAGCCATGACCTGTGTCCGTCCTGTGTCCGTCCATTCCCGTCGATGATTATCTGAGGGGGCGTGGGTTCGAATCCCGCCGGACGCACCATTTTTATCTAGGGTGTGAACCCAATTCAACTTATTGATTTATTAAGGCAAAGTGTGATTCGACCCTTCTCAGGAGGGTCGAATCATGCGTTTTGATTGATCAGATGAAGAATGGGCGGTTATCCAACCGTATATACCAAAACCTGGGCGGGGGCCCAAACGAGTTGATGACCGCCTGATTTTGAACGGTATTTTTTATATTCTCAGAACAGGGGTGCCGTGGCGTGATCTTTCTGATCGTTATGGGCCGGGCACAACGGTCTACAACCGTTATGCCCGTTGGGCGCGTCGAGGGATTTGGAAAGCAAGATTTGATGCTCTTGTCAGCAGAAATGACGATAGCTTGTTCTTTATCGACAGTTCCATTGCTATGGCTCACCGAGCCGCCACGGGCGCAAAAGGGGGGAATGGGCGCAGGATATCGGCCGCTCACGCGGAGGTCGCACAAGTAAGGTTCATGCGATT
>JAESSB010000069.1 GCA_016764335.1 Magnetovibrio sp. | reverse complement strand
CTCTCACCAGTCCAGATGGTCAGGCTCAACTGCCCGCCCCGGATGGCGAAAACGGGGGTGCGCTTCCAGCCAAGATTGAAAAATCGGCAGTGGAAGAAATGATCGACATCGCGCAAGTCGAAGGAAAAGTGAAAGAATCTTCTGTCCAGAAAGTTGGAGAGCTTGTCGCAAATCACCCCGACGAAACCATGTCCGTCTTGCGATCATGGCTACATGAGGGATAGGGGCACAAGACATGTCAGCAACAAAAAGTGAAATCAAAGACGACGTTAAGGCGATCAGCGGGCCCGAGAAGGCAGCAATTTTTATGCTGTCACTCACAGACGATCATGCGGCAGCTATCTGGGACTTGTTTGACGAAGACGAAATCCGAGAAATCTCTGTCACCATGTCAACACTTGGCCAGGTGTCTTCCACTCTTGTTGAGAAATTATTGGTCGAATTCGCTGGCAAGATGTCAGGCACGGGCACAATTGTCGGCTCCTACGAAGCCACCCAGCGTCTTCTCACCCGCTTCATGTCCGATGATCGCGTCTCTCAGGTCATGGACGAAATACGCGGTCCTGCAGGGCGCACCATGTGGGAGAAGCTGGGCAACGTTAACGAAGCCGTTCTGGCTAACTATTTAAAAAATGAATATCCACAAACTGTGGCCGTTGTGTTGTCAAAAATTCGCCCCGACCACGCGGCCAGTGTCTTGGCTTTGTTGCCGGAAAATTTCGCCATGGAAGTCATTATCCGCATGTTGTCCATGGAAGCCGTATCCAAAGAAATTCTAGATCACGTTGAGAAAACCTTGCGCACGGAATTCATGACCAACTTGGCGCGCTCTGCCCGTCAAGACAGCCATGAAATGATCGCGGGTATCTTTAACACCCTAGATCGCAACACGGAATCCAGGTTTATGGACGCGTTGGATGAACGCAACCGTGAATCCGCAGAACGCATTAAGGCTCTGATGTTCACCTTTGATGATCTGGAACGCGTTGACAGTGCGGGCGTTCAGGTTATCTTGCGCCAAGTGGACAAAGCACAATTGGCTGTGGCCCTTAAAGGCGGTTCCGAAGCGGTCAAAGACCTATTCTTTTCCAACATGTCAGAACGTGCGGCCAAGATCATGCGCGAAGATATGGATGCCATGGGGGCTGTGCGTTTAAAAGACGTTGACGAAGCTCAGGCCGCCGTTGTCACGACCGCAAAGGAACTGGCCGATAGCAACGAAATCATCATCGCCGGATCCGGCGAAGAGGACGAACTGGTGTACTAAACATGATCACAATGGAACAAACAAATATGACGTCTGGCCGCCCAAAAAAATTCCTGTTTGATACCGAATTCGGCGTTGAGGAACCCAAGCTGCTTAAGGAGGATTCGTCTGACCTAAATCAGGAGGAAGAGGAAAATGATCCTATTGTCACTGAGCCTGAAAGAGAAGAAGTCATTATCCCAACATTCAGTGCATCTGAACTGGACGAAGCACGGGAAGAAGGCAAACGAGCCGGACGCGACGAAGCTATCGCTGACATGAGCAGCGCTTTGGAACAACAAATGGCCACTGCTTTGAAGTCCATAGATGAACAGGTCGACCGTTTATTTTCAACCTACACCACCGACACACAAGAACACAGCCGCATTGCCGTCACCATAGCCTCCGTAATTATGCGTAAGCTCTTCCCCTCTTTGAATGCCGAACATAGCATGGTGGAAATCGAAAATATCATTAACGAAGCCATGCAACGCACAACTGGGGCACCATCCTTACTGATTAAAGTGCCCTCAAATATCCACAAAGATATAGAAGATAAGGTTGCTGAAATGGCCGCTTTGCGGGGGCGCGTTGGTAAAATCACCGTCATGGCTGAGGATAATTTGGCCGATGGAGACCTGCAGGTCGAATGGGACGGCGGTGGAATTTTGCGCGATTCAGCGCTTATATGGGACCAAATCGATGGCATTATCGAACGTAACCTAGGGTCAAAAATTGCGGATATAACGCATACGGCTCCAACGATCCCCCCCGCTGCATCAAATCAGGGGCTAAATCACCCCATTGAACCTGAACAAGATATTATAAACCAAGATGTCGTCGGTAAAAATGAAGAAAATATGGCTGCGTCACCTCAAGAAGGTGATAAGATCAGTACACCACCGTCAAATGATGGTGTTCAACCCAATAAAGAGGAGCCTGTGGATTAGCAATTAATCTCAGGGTATTGATATGGCAGAAGAATCAGGCCTAGAGCTCAATGAAATCGAAGACGAACGACCACGCGTAGCGACCACTGATAACACCGATGACGGCGCTTCCTTTGCGGAAATGGCCGATATTCCAGACATGCCGCGTAATGCTAATGATCTAGAAGCGGTGTATGACATCCCTGTTCAAGTGTCTGCCGTTTTAGGCAAAGCAACGATGCAGGTCAGTCAACTTCTTAAACTTGGACGGGGCGCCGTCGTGGAACTTGATCGAAAAGTTGGCGAAGCCATTGATATTTATGTTAACAATAGACTTGTTGCACGCGGCGAAGTGGTGGTCGTTGACGACCGCTTGGGTGTGACGATGACCGAAATCATCAAAACGGACAGAACCTAGGGGCCAAGACATTCATTCGAGGCGAGGGTAAAGAGACGAACTTTATGGCGGATAATAACATCCAAATCACACGGTCGAAGTCGGCTACAGATATTGCAACGCTGATCGGATTGATTGGCGCTTTTGCTTTTGTGATCTCCGCTATCTTCACGGGGAGCTCTCCCGGGTCGTTCATCAACATGCCGTCCATTTTGATCGTGATCGGTGGCACGACCTGCATTACGATGATGTGCTTTTCTATGCAAGAAACCTTGCAAACGGTAAAAGTCATTATGAAGACCATTTCTTATACGTCTCGCGATGCCTCTGAAGCCGCTATACAGGTCTTGCAAATTGCCGAACTTGCAAGACGACAGGGTGTTTTATCCCTGCAAGCTTCACTCAACCAATTGGAAAGTGAGCCTCTTCTGCACAAGGGTGTGTCAATGGTGGTTGATGGCACGCCGGGTGAGGAAGTCGAAGAAATATTACGAAAAGAATTGATGTCTACGCTCCAACGGCACCATAAAAGCKCAAGTGTTTTAAAAAAAGCAGCCGARTTCGCACCCGCCATGGGGCTRATCGGCACCTTGATCGGCCTTGTTCAAATGTTGGGCAACYTAGAAGACCCRKCSTCTATTGGRCCGGCGATGGCTGTGGCCTTGTTGACCACRTTTTACGGTGCRGTGCTGTCCAACATGGTTTTTKCKCCYATGGCGKCAAARCTTGAYCGCAATTCGRCYGMAGAAGCGATGGTCAACAATATCTATGTTATGGGTGCKGCGTCCATTGGTCGTCAAGAAAACCCTCGTCGGCTGGAAATGATGCTCAACAGCATCCTCCCTCCAGCTCAACGCATTCAATATTTTGATTGAGGAAKCCYAGTYTATGCGTTTGCTCATCATTGGTACTTTAGACGGACAGGTTGGTGCGGCCAGCCAAATCGCAATCAAACGTGGYGCTAAGGTTAGCCAYGTCGAYACCATTGAAGCCGGGCTTGATTTCTTGCGCTCTGGTCGAGGTGCTGACTTGGTGTTGGCCGACGTCCAAGAAGACCTTGCGACCTTGATCTCCAGCCTTGCATCTGAACGCATTGCCGTACCTGTTGTCGCCTGTGGCGTTGGCAATGACACCCACGCTGCCGTGCGGGCGATCAAGGCCGGCGCCAAAGAATACATACCGCTCCCCCCCGATGCGGACCTTATTGGTGCCGTGCTCACCGCCGTTGCCGAAGAACATTCTGAATTCATCCATACCGATGAATGCATGGCGGACCTTATGGCCTTAGCCGATCGGGTAGCCCCTTCCAATGCCTCTATTCTCATCACCGGGCCAAGCGGTACGGGCAAAGAAATGATGGCGCGCTATCTGCATATGAAAAGCAAGCGCCGCAACGGTCCATTCATTGCTATCAACTGTGCAGCTATTCCAGAAAACTTAATGGAATCAGAATTATTYGGCCATGAAAAAGGCTCYTTCACCGGMGCCGTGGCCCGRCGCATCGGTAAATTTGAAGAGGCCAATGGCGGCACCATATTRTTRGATGAARTCAGCGAAATGGCCCCATCGCTGCAAGCAAAACTTTTACGYGCCATTCAAGAACGWGTGGTCGATCGTATCGGTTCGAACAAGCCSGTTAAGGTCGAYATCCGCATCCTYGCCACATCAAACCGTAAGCTCGAAGATGAAATTRTCAAAGGCACCTTTCGCGAGGATCTGTATTTYCGCTTGAATGTGGTGGGCTTATCCATACCGCCGTTGGCTCAACGGCCCGGTGACGTTATTGCCTTGGCCCGTCATTTCGCTGCAAAATATTCCGAAGACAATGACATCCCCGCACGCGCTCTGTCCGACGAAACCCAGGAAAAGCTACTGTCCTACGAATGGCCGGGCAATGTCCGTGAGCTAGAAAATACCATGCACCGGGCGATTTTATTGGCAACAGGCGACAAAATTGGCCCTGAAGCCATTATGTTAAACGCCCACTTGCAAAGCCATGCTGCAAAACCTTCAGAAGGGCAGCCGGCAACGGGCTCATCCGATCCACACTCTATGGTCGGCAAAACGGTATCTGCCGTCGAACGCGAACTGATCATTCATACCCTTGACCATTGCCTCGGCAATCGCACGCATGCGGCAACGATTTTAGGGATTTCCATCCGCACCTTGCGCAATAAACTTAAACAATACCACAATAGCGGATTCCAAGTGCCGTTGGTCGGCGGTGATCACAACCAAGCGCCTGTTTAATCTCTAAATTAGAGCGGCAAAAGCMSRKMWAMMTMARMCWWRRCMAWSGMWAACGATANNANCAACAAGGCGGACGCCGCCGACAATCCATTCYTRCCTCTTCARAGAATGATAAAARCCGTCGCCAAACGCGGCGATATCATGATGGCCTTGGGCGTCGTGGCCATTTTGGTGGTCTTGATACTGCCAATGCCAACGTGGCTTTTGGACGCCAGCCTTGCGTTTTCAATCACCTTTGCCGTGATGATTTTGATGACCGTTCTGTTTATTGAACGGCCTCTGGAATTCAGTACTTTCCCGACCATTTTGCTGCTCGCGACCATGGTTAGGCTTTCTTTAAACTTAGCCTCAACACGCCTTATCTTGGCCAACGGTCACGAAGGCATTGATGCGGCGGGGCAAGTGATTAAAGCCTTTGGYGACTTTGTCATGGGCGGAAAYTTTGTGATTGGTATCATCGTTTTCATCATTTTGGTGTTGGTAAACTTTGTCGTTATCACCAAGGGTTCTGGGCGTATTGCCGAAGTGTCGGCACGTTTTTCCTTGGATGCCATGCCTGGCAAGCAAATGGCTATTGATGCCGATTTATCCACGGGCTTGATTGATGAAGATCAGGCCCGCACACGCCGTAAAGACCTGGAAGACGAAAGCACATTCTTTGGGTCCATGGATGGAGCGTCTAAATTTGTCCGTGGCGACGCCATCGCAGGCCTTCTCATCACCTTAATTAATATTATTGCGGGCATGATTATCGGCGTTGCCCAACATGGTATGTCGTTTGCAGATGCCGCAAACAATTTTACCCGCCTGACCATCGGTGATGGTTTGGTGACACAAATTCCGGCGCTGGTGGTTTCGACCGCTGCGGGTATGATGGTGACCAAGGCCGGCATCACAGGGGCGACAGAAAAGGCCGTCTTTAAACAACTGGGTGGCCAGCCCCGTGCCATGGGCGTGAGCTCATTTTTATTGTTGTCTATGTCACTTCTGCCCGGGCTACCCATGGCACCGTTCCTCATTTTGGGTCTCATCACCGGCGGCATCGCCTACTTCGTCAACCGGCAAAATAAGGTCATTACAGACAAAGCCGAAGCCGATAAAGTGGTGGCCGAAGAAGAACAGTCTATGGCTATGCCGGAAGAGCCGATCACCACGGCCCTTAAAATAGACATGCTGCGCCTAGAGCTGGGCTATGGCTTGCTCTCACTGATCAACAATCCGCGCGATGGCAAACGGCTGACCGATCAAATTAAGGCCTTGCGMCGCCAAATTGCTTCTGAAATGGGCTTCGTCATGCCGTCTGTTCGCATTCAAGATAATATGCAATTGGATGCCAACACATATTACATCCGGTGCAAAGAAATTGAAGCCGGTCGCGGGGACTTGCGCCCGAACATGCTGTTGGTGATGGACCCTCGGGGTGAAGAGATCACCCTGCCCGGCGAAAAAACCACAGAACCAACCTTTGGCCTACCAGCCATGTGGATTGATGAACAAAACCGTGAAGAATCCTTGTTCCGTGGCTATACCGTTGTTGACCCGGCCACCGTCATCACCACGCATCTGACCGAAATCATCAAAGATAACATGCCGGAACTCTTGTCTTATTCCGAAACGCAAAAATTACTCGACGAACTSACMGACGAACACAAAAAATTGGTCGAAGAAATGATTCCAGCCCAAATTTCCATGGGCGGCGTGCAGCGRGTYTTGCAAAACTTACTGACCGARCGKATTTCRATCCGCGATCTYGCGACGATTTTRGAAGGTATTTCYGAAGCCTGTGGCATGACCCGCAACGTTACGATGATYACTGAACATGTCCGCGCRCGTCTAGCCCGTCAAGTCAGCGACATGAACGTCAACGATGAAAACGTCATTATTTTACTTGCCCTATCACCAGATTGGGAACGGATGTTTACAGAATCTTTGGTCGGTCAAGGCGATGACCGTCAATTATCAATGCCGCCGACTCAACTTCAAGAATTTATCAATCAACTGCGCAATGCCTATGAACGCCAAGCGATGATGGGTGAAGTTCCGGTGCTTTTGACCAGTCCGGGCATCCGTCCGTATGTACGATCCATTATCGAACGCTTCCGCCCCTCAACCGTGGTGATGAGCCAAAATGAAATTCACTCCAAGGCTAAAATCAAAACCGTGGGACAAGTGTAAAGTATGATGAGCCTAGCCTTATGATCCAACCCTCAAACACACATTCATCTGCTCCTCGGGGCAAAGGCCAAAATATCCTTGCTGTGGCTTCCGGCAAGGGTGGGGTTGGAAAAACTTGGCTTGCAATAACCCTAGCCAGCGCCCTTAGCGCCAAAGACCGCAAGGTCTTGTTATTTGACGGAGACTTGGGCTTAGCAAATTTAGACATTCAGTTGGGTCTGATGCCCAAACACGATTTGGGCTCGGTCATCGCCGGGCGTCTGACCCTTAACCAGGCCGTATTACCCTTTCCCGCTGGTGGGTTTGACATCATCGCGGGACGTTCTGGTTCGGGTGGGTTAGCCAATATACCAACATCACGCCTGCAAATGTTGAACGAAGACCTMGCYCTTTTGGCCCAAGCTTATGACCATGTCATCTTAGATTTGGGYGCTGGCGTCGAACGCACYGTRCGCCARCTCACCCACAACGTCGGGCGTTGCYTGGTTGTGGCCACCGATGAGCCGACYTCGCTGACCGATGCCTATGCGTTTATCAAGCTTACACACATGGAACGTCCCAGCCTGGATATCTGTGTGGTGATTAACGCAGCCAATTCCACGCGCGAAGGGGAACGGACCTACAACACTTTATTGAAGGCTTGTGAAGGRTTTCTCAAGATTTCTCCTCCATTATTAGGTGTTGTGCGCCGCGATCCCAAGGTGCGYGAAATCATAAAGGCYCAGGTGCCTCTGTTGTTACGCTATCCCAATACGGAAGCGGCCAAAGATGTTAAAAGCATCGTACAGAAGCTCCTAAAATAAGGTCTATGGAAACCGGGCTTGAGCACAAGAACCAATTGAGGAGAACGGCTCAATGTCGACCGTACAACCACCCCCGCCCCCCGCTACACCACCAACGGTGAATGGACAGACTTCGGCCACCGCTGTCGTCATCAAGGCCCCAGCCACGCTGCAATCTATGGAAAAAGGCCAAGTCTTACAGGCTACAGTAACCGCCACTCCGGTTCCCAAGCAAGTTCAAGTGCAAACGCCGTTGGGGTCTCTTACACTACAAACGGCTATGACGATCCCCAAAGGAGCCGTCCTGACCATGGTCCTCAGCACCTTAAGCCCGCTCACTTTTCAAATTGGCATGGTAAATGGTAAACCTGTACCCGGGGCTTTGACGACGGCCCAGGCCAAATCTGGGGGATTGGCTCCGCAATCTGCATTGACGCAAGCCGCCCAACCCTTGCCGGTCGGCACCAAACTTGGTGCGGTGTTGCTGCGCCCCGCTCAGGCTGCACCGGCGTTCATCATTGTGCCACCGCCAGCCCAAGCCAAAGGACAGGCAGCACCAGCTCTGAAGACAAGCAAAACGGCCCCAGGAACACCAGCGCAATCTGCACAAGCAACGCCGAATGTTGATTCAAAAACAACACCTAGCCCTGCAATTTCATCGACAACGGGGACAGAGTCCCTTGTGAAATCAAGCCAACCATCACATCAAGGCACATTGCCCAGTGGCACCCGCTTTACCGTGACCGTTGTACGTGTGGAAAGCCCAACAACCCTGCCCGCATCTTTGTTGCCCACCACCGCCAAGGGTATCGCGCAGGGCCAGACCGTCGTCGGCACGGTGATTGGTCGCACCCCACAAGGTCAACCGATTGTACAAGCTCCCAATGCCACAATTAGCCTAGATACCCGGGCCCTTTTAACCGATGGCGCAAAGATAACCTTAAGGTTCGATTCGACGCCCACGCTGGTTGAACCAAGCAGTGCCGCCCAACGTTTGGGCCGTGCTGGATTAGGCTTAGGGTTGATTAATGCCAAAAGCTGGGATGATTTAAGCGACGCCTTAAAAACGTTAGCTAGCATTGACCCCACCCGCTTTCAAAGCGTTATCCAAACGGCCCTTCCCCAACCGGGACCAAAGCTCAACAATCAGATTTTGTTCTTTTTAAGTGCCCTCAAGGGCGGCGACCTCAAAAGTTTATTCGGCGAAACGGCGAAAACTTTATTGACCAAAGAACGCCCCGGCCTGATGTCTCGGCTTGGTCGTGACTTTCAAGCCATGTCGACCCTGGCGAATGACCCACAATCTGGCGATTGGCGGTTAGCCTTAATTCCCATGTGGTCAGGGGAGCGCTTGGAACAAGTCCGCTTTTACCACCGTGGGGGCGGTGGTGGACCAGATGACGAAAACGGCGATGACGATGATACTCGTTTTATTTTGGATATAGACCTGAGCAACTTAGGGCACATGCAAATCGACGGATTAATGACCACATCAAAGGGACGGCTTGACCTGATTGTGCGAACAGAAAAGCCCCTGCCCGATACAATGCGCCAAGATATTGCAGATATTACCCAAACAGCGCAGGATGTTTTGGGCTTAACTGCTGCCGTTTCCTTCCAGGCCCGACCAGAAGACTTTGTGGAATTCCCCCCCAATACACGGCCAGAACAAGGACTAATGGCATGATCTGTTCAACATCTAAAGGGCGTTGTTCATGAATATGATGGACCGCCGCGCACTTTTAAACTCTAAGGATAATCCCGGTCGAAAATTAGATTATGTCATCACCTTGGCGGGCAACTTACCGACCTGCAACCAGGCGCGTAAAATCGTGTTGCGCTATATCCCAGATCGCGAAATTCTTGACGCCGAAGCCTTTGGACACTATTTGCAAGCTGTTGAAAAGACACAATGGGACACCCCCGAAGACCTTGCTGTCACCCTACTCACCGATGTGAACAATGAAATTGTTGCCCGCTGGGTGCAGGTTTCATTGTCCGCTCCCAAAAATCAAGACGGAATCGTCAGCACCCATGGTGTGGTCCTAGAAGACCGCCAACCCGGTTGGGATAACCGTACATTGTTGGGCCGCTTGGACAGAATCTAAGGTGGAATTAGCTAGGGCCTGTTGACAATCATCTAGCGGCGATTATGCCCGCTGCTAGGTTCCAATTTGCAATATAGCTGACATCCGTTTTGTCATATCGCGTAGCAAT
>JAESSB010000068.1 GCA_016764335.1 Magnetovibrio sp. | reverse complement strand
CCATAACCCATCCGCCAAAATTGATCAGAAAGGTGAATGAACCAAAAAAGTATGCTGAAAACGTTAAAATCAGAGTCTTAATTTATGCCGGGGTGTACTTGTTCCTAGCGGAAGCAAGGGAAAGTGTGGGCCGTGCAGGGATAACCGACGGTTTATCAATGCCTGGCTATGGATGGCGCACTCCGGAGCACGGCTAAAAAAAAGGGGCGCTCATGCCCAGAGTCTGGAGGCTTTCGGGGGGCTTAATCACCAAAACCCACGCCGCCAGAGATGGTTTGGACAATCGTGTACGCCTGATTGGCGGGCCGGAACAACCCTTAAAAAGTTTCTATACATTCTAACCAACCTAACAGAAAAAAGCGCCTGCTTTACTGAGTCCGGCAAACGTATTGCCAAAGCTTATCCAAGCCGTTGGATGCCAAACCCTTCTTCTCTTCCTCCGCCTTTTTATGGTCGCAACAGCCTAAACCTTGTCACGAATTTGCGTTCCGAAATCTCTGGTGAGCTGTGCTGTGGTGATACCGCCCATGGCGTACTGCTCTTGGGGGGGCAACTTTGTCGCAGCGTGTCAGCAAGCCATATCACCGCTGGCCCGATGTCTAAGCATGAGGATGCGAATAAACGCGACGCGTTCGCCTAGCCGTTCGCGAAACACGCCCTGTACGTCAAGTACGGCGGCCACGTCGATGAAACATCTTTTGGGTGTAAGCCCCCAGCGGGCAGATTTAGCGTTCCAAGTGACGGCGCGCGCGCCAGGTTCAGTTTTTCCAAGCCGGGCAACACTGCCGCCGATCCACCTGGGAACAAATATTGGATTAAGGGACATCAATTAACCTCCCTCAATAGGCCCCGAAACGCTCTTTATAAGTCCAATACACTTCATGAATCTGCGTAAGAGGACATCCTTGCTTAGGGACCAGACCTTAACGATGATGTTGGACGCAGTCCCGGCACCGGTGCCGAAGTCTCCGATGATTGGGCTTTGATGTATGTCGTCCTATATCGGCTTCTTCGGGGACGGCTGAGTGTACGCTCGTGCGTAGTATTTAAGGGGTAATAGGATCAGATGGCCTGTAAGCCGGGTTTTGTCTGCCTATCGCTTACGCAAATAGGTTAGATGACCATTCATCTGGGACGCCTGTTGCCAGACGCCTCATGCGATACACCCGGACAGCGGTTCACAAGCGAACCTAAGACCCGAAGTCTCTGGCCGTCCCTATTCGATCTTGCACCCGGTGGGGTTTGCCGTGCCGTCCCTGTCACCAGGGACGCGGTGCGCTCTTACCGCACCCTTTCACCCTTACCTAAGTAAACTTAGGCGGTTTGCTTTCTGTGGCACTTTCCCTAGGGTCGCCCCCGCCGGCCATTAACCGGCACCGTGCTTGCGTGGTGCCCGGACTTTCCTCCCCAACATTAACATGCTYGGGCGGTCATCCAGCCATCTGATCCGCAMGCAMCTTAGCTCTTTAAATGTAATCCAGCAATGCTTTGAGGAGACCTGCCGTCTCATGGTCCATAATGCCGTCAACTTTCGCGGGACGAAAGTGGCGTTGGAAGGCGGTCACTGTGGCTGTTAACTCAATAACCGAATAGCCATAGGCCGACAGCATGATACAGGCTTCTTCATCTGTAAGAGAGACCGGCGTGGCATAATCCACCCACACCCCGACCCCTTTTGAGGCTAAACGCTGCCAATCAAACAATTCGCCGGGATCTTGCTTGCGCCGGGGGGCCACATCGCTGTGACCGACCACGTTACGCGCAGCGATATCGTGGCGCGACAAAATAGATTTAGACAAATTAATCAAGGAGACCATCTGTAATTCTGGAAAATCCTGATAGCCAAATTCGTGACCCGGATTCACCAGTTCGATGCCGATGGAATGTGCGTTAACATCTATCGCGCCACGCCACCATCCCACACCAGCATGCCATGCCCTTTTATCTTCATCAACTAAGCGGTGAACGGTGCCGTCTTCTTCAATCAGATAATGCGCGCTCACCTGCGACTCAAGAGAACACAATCGCTGCTTGGCTTCGGCACACGTTTTCATACCGGTATAATGAATAACCAGCATATCCACGGGCAACCCTGTTGAGCGATCATTGAAGTTAGGCGAAACCTTCACTTAAAACCCCGCTCTTTTTTAACAGTATCAAACGCAGCATTGATGGTCGCCATTTTTTCATTGGCCAGATCAATAAATTCTTGAGGCAAGCCTTGTGCCATCAGCTTATCAGGATGGTTTTCATGGATTAGCTTACGATAGGCTGCTTTAACGGCGGTGTCGCTGACATCGCTTTTGACCCCTAAAACATCATAAGGGTTGGATTGTCCAGGGGCCGCGTGAGACGCCGTGATGCGTTCAAAATCATGGGCATCAAAACCAAAAATTTGCGCCACATGCCATAAAAAATCACGTTCAGCGGGGTGAACGACACCGTCTGCCAGAGCAATGTGAAATAGCCCGCCAAGAAGTTCTTCCAACACATACGGTTCATGGGGAAACATGTTCGCAACTTGTTGAGCGTACATTTCATAGCCCGCCGTCGAGGTCTTGGCTCGATCGAAAATCTTGCCCACATTGGCCGCTTCATCGGGGGGAATGCGAAATAACTTTTTGAACGCATCGACTTCATCTCGAGTGACCGTGCCGTCGGCCTTTGCCATTTTAGCCCCCAGCGCAATCACCGCGAGGGTAAAAGCCACTTGGCGTTCATCCTCACGAGATGCGCCACCGCGAAAATGTGTGGACGAACCTTCGACCTTCATCTTGTCAACAGCATGACCTGCGACGGCACCCAACAAAGCCCCTAAAGGCCCGCCCATGGCAAATCCCGCAACGCCGCCAATAACCTTACCCCAGATACTCATCAAAACCACCATTTCATTATTAAACGAGGGGTTACTCCAGATAACGCGTTCAAATTACCCTTACCCCATTGCTTTAATTGCGATAATTGAGTTGACGATTCACCGTTGTTCAAACGCCACTCACATTGCTTTTAAAAATAGCCCAAAATGCACCCTTGGAACACCGTTAAATTTACGCATATGGCGCTTAACTTGGTTCCCAAAATTCTCGATTCCGTTGATCTGTTTTTTTGGTCTGCAAAAAGTTCAACGTGATGAATAGCGCATGTAAGTCCGCACCAGCCGTCAAAACAAACAATTCTACCCGGGACAACCTTGCGGGCAATAATCGGATACAGCGTTGCAGACGATGCATCGGGAATAACTTTCGTGTAGGCCTTAGCCGACTTCCAAAGGATTAATTATCTTTTGGGGTAGGCCTTAGTCCATTCCCAAAGGATTAGTTATCCTTTGGGGTAGACCTTGCTCCTCGCTTTAAAAGGCCAAATACGGGAACGTTTCCGGTGGCACATCTCGCTCTCGTCYCGGCAACAAAATGATCAAGCAGACGATCCTGTTTATGCTGACGCAACCAACTCTTTCTCATGTCGGCCATAACAACATCTTTTATGTGTTATCGGGCAGAGCCCCTTAAACGATCAGAATCGTCGTCTTTGATGGGGTGCACGGCACGGATGAGCCATATTTATGAACGATTAAATACGGCTAAACGTTCTCGCAGAATGTCGACCATGCGACCGCTAAGCCCGCCTTTGCCAAGGTTTTGAGCTTTGCGAAAGGCCTGCACRGCAGCGTTYGTGCGATCMCCGCKAAKACCATCAGMAAGACCAGCATCAAAGCCCACCCGCCCCAAAGCATACTGAGCAAAGCGCACTAAAGCACGATTTTCAGCATCGCCGGCGGGTTCATTGGTCCAGGCATCCGCCCGTTCTTGGCTTTGCTTAATCATGGTTTTCGTCAGACGCGCCTTCAAAGCACTCATGACAGCACCAGCATGAGCAAAATTATTTTTTTGTGCAATCAACAGCCAGACCAAGGCATCTTGACGTTGTGGTGCCCCTGTCAGGCCAAAAGCCAAAGCAATGCCCATAGAAAACTGAGCCTTTGCCTGACCCGCACGGGCCGCACGTTCCAGCCATGTCAGGCCCCAAGCCGGTTCCTTGGCCGTGCCGCGACCATTCAGGTAAGCATCMCCCAATGCATAYTGCGCATCCACTTGCCCYGCAGCGGCGGCCATGGAATACCATTCAACTTGGCGRCTGGGTTCGTCTTGAAGCTYGCCAAGGCGAAATGCCGCATCGCCGTGRCCTTGCATMGCCGCACGTTCYAACCACTGAGTTRCGGCTGAAGCATCGGYCCCAGCATCAAGCAAGTCTAAAGCYAAGCGRTATTGCGCATYTGGATCAGTGGGTTCAATAGMRCCAATGGGCTTAGGCAAAACTTGATCGACRACTTTGGGCGYGACCWCAGCWKCAACGGGCGGTTTGGGKKCMGYAMCCRTATTGACCTTATTTATAGATTGCACCGTACAGCCCGYTAMATTMGCCACAGTCACCACCMATGCACATGCCACAACCCAACGTYTACGATYCACCWGAAACATGCTCATCCTTCAAAAYAAANAAGTGTATGTNAAGTTTRTTANYYCCATCATTTAACAGATCACYTGAACGTTGCACAGTGCAGAKATRTTAAAYGRSRGGACWATGACAACAATTGTTACCTCACTTCAAATATGKTAATGATAYAATMATGCGAATCAAGTTTGMAWAATATTGAGGCGCGRGATTCATGARGTTTAGGACATAANTCGTGAGCAAAAGCACGMAAATTTTAGCTRTTTCTATCRTTTCGACATGGCTATTGGCKGGAACCGGGCTYTTAGCCGGRGCCGAAGTTGCGCACGCAAACACCATTGAACAAGAACTGAAATATCTACTCGACAGCCACCCCAAAATTCGGGGCAGTGAGAAAACGGTAGAATCCAGGCGATCTGCCGTCAAAGAAGCCACGGCGTTGTATTATCCCAAAGTGAATGTTGTCGCCGAAGCTGGRCCRGAGGTGATTGACATCCCAAACACGCGGTCGACCGGAAAAGGGGCCCCAAATCGCAGTCCCATCAGCACGGTCAACCTCACCATCACCCAAAATCTATTTGATGGGCACTTTGTGGCCTCACAAGTGCGCAGCGCAAAGATTAACCATGATATCGCATTGTTTTCCCTAGAAGGTACGCGCCAAACCATCTTGTTCGAAGGTGTTGTGGCCTATATTAACGTGTTACGGCAACGCCGTTTGATGGAAATGGCCCGCGAAAACGAACATACAATTTTACGCCAGCTTAACCTTGAAGATGAACGCGTACGCCGTGGATCGGGTGTGAATGTGGATGTGTTGCAGGCTAAATCACGCTTGCAAATCGCCAAGGAACGCCGCGTTGGATATGAAGGCGCGCTTGCCAATGCCATAAGCACCTATGAACAAGTCTTTGGGCACGCCCCACAACTGGCGACGATGATTGACCCCGCTCCACCAGCAGAAGTCATTCCAACATCCCTTGAACGCGCCATAGAAATAGCATTGTTAGAAAACCCCGCCTTGCTCAGTGGTGCCGGGACCATGGAAATGAGCCGTGAAAAACGCACGGAGACCTTAAGCCAGCTTTATCCAAACGTGAATTTGATTGCTGCGGCCAATTACCAAAAGGGCGTCGGAACGGTCAACGGCATCCGTCGGGACTATAATGCAAAACTATCCGCAAGCTGGATGTTATTTAGTGGTGGGTCAACACTAGCCGCTGCCGAACGCAATACCTTTGACTACCGCGCAGCGTTGGACAATTATGATTTTCTAACCAACAAAATTATCGAACAAACCCGCGTATCTTGGCAAACCTTGGTTACAGCGGGCCAACGTAAAGAGCTTCTGGGCAATGCCGTGAACATCGCGTCCGAAGTCTTCGACAGTCGTAAGAAACTACGTGATGCTGGCAAAGAAACCGTAATCAAYGTGCTTGATGCCGAAAATGAAGTGAACAATGCTCAGATCAACTACACCACCGCATCTTATGATGCCCGTATGTCCATCTATCAGCTGTTGCTCGCCATGGGTCGTTTGATGCCTGATTACATGATTTCAAAACGCTAAAACCTAAGTTCACCGACCAAGTGTGTATATTTTGTGGCAGGGCATGAGCTTGGCGAAGGCCTTGTTGGCTGAATGATACTTAAAGGCTTTGCGCAGTCGGTTATTAAGAAAACCTAACACGCGGTGCAGGTCTGCGGCGATCTTCTCGTTCATACCGCGCTCCCTGCTGTGATAGGTCGTGCAAAAACAAAAGCCTGAACCCCGTTTTTCGCCGATTTCCCCATGATCAGAAAATTCTTTTCCATGGACTGAAGTCAGTGTAAATACATATTTCTTGAGGGACCACAGCCGTGCAACTATACCCGCATTTATGGCTTTTGAGGGCGGTGGCGGATTCAGGTGTGAAGTGCAACACCTGATCTAAACTGGATTTTGACATCAACGCCGAGTTCTCTCAAGAGGGCCTGAACTGGCGTTTTAAATCCGATGTATTTTCTGGGCGTCAGGTTGTGACTAAGGATGATATCTTGAAGGTCGTCTTCGCTCATTTTATCGATATTTCGCTTTCTTGGTCAGTCTCGTCGCAAGCGGCCGTTAAAGTTTTGGACGGCACCTTTTTACCAAGACGCATAGGCATCACAAAACCAAGTAGACACTTTACAAGCCTCTTTAACCCGTTTGTGTTTTGCGAATTCGCGGCCATTCTCAAAGGTGATGGACTTGCGAATTTCAGGGGCCAAGCGACGGAAGATATCCATGATAGTCCCCGCCGTTTCTGCAGCTGTTTCCCCACTTAACTTCGCCGCAATCACATAACGGGTTTTGCATTATTTTAAGACTAAAATTGGCCGTGTACGCTAGCAAATGATCAAATTAGCCACAACGGCCAACGTGTTCCCGCCCGTTAATTTCTGCGGGTCTGTCATGGGTAGAAGCCCTATCGGCCCTCTTTTACTCGGCAGGTAGAGATAAAGGTGTTCGTCTTTTAGAGAGAATACCCAATCATAAATGGTCTCATAAGAAAGATTCGCCAAGGTCTGGGTTTTGATCCAACTTGATTTGAATTGCGTTTTAATGCTCGGCTAATCGTCGAAGCCGGCCTTGCCAGTTCCCGTGCAATCTAGCAAGGCGCGGATTCAGGAGTGAAGTACAACACCTCCCAACACTGTGATAGCGTTAAAACCTGTGAGGTGTTGTGCTGACAGAATAGCACCATAGCGCTTCCTCTAAGACTAGGGTCCAGACTCATTCAAATCCAGGAGCAAATGAGTGCTGCCAAGCATAAGTCCGTCCTGAAATTTCGGCATTTTTATCATAGCGAGTTGCAATGCGCCTAAAGTCCTTTAGTCGCCCAAACATGCGTTCTATGACATTGCGCCCTTTGTATCTGGCTTTGTTAAAGGGGTGCGGTTTCTTTCTAGTCCTTTTGCCCCTGGAAACACTCCGTTTCCAGAAGGCGCACTCAGGCGTGTTCGGAATGACGGGAACGATGTGCCGAGATTTTAAATATTGTCTCCAATGATCCGCATCATAGGCTTTATCGGCAAGCAAATATCGAGCTTGTGGGAGGCGTGCACCAAGCATAACAGCCCCCGTAATATCTGCCGTTTGAGCCGGCGTTAAAGCAAAGACCCGAGGGCGGCATTGTTCGTCGCTTATGGCGTGAACCTTGGTGTTTCGGCCTCCTTTTGTTCAGCCAATGGCCTGAATAAGAGCCCCCCTTTTCCCCCACCTGCACATCGCTAGGCTTTGATATGAGAGGCATCAATGGAAATTTGTTCAGGGTTTTCCGACAGAGCCGCCGTCAGTTCGGTAAACATATATTGCCAAATTCCTTTCTGAGACCAACGATTATAGCGGTTGTAGACTGTTGTTGATGGTCCATATTCCGCCGGGCAATCGCGCCAACGACATCCAGATTGAAGCACATGAATGATGCCACTGATAATGCGCCGATCATCTTCGCGCCGCCGACCCGCCGCTCGAAACGGAAAATACGGCTTAATCAGTGAAAATTGATCGTCTGTAAGCCAAAAACCTCGCGCCATAGCTCGAAACCTCCATATTTTGAATTCAAAATATTGAATCATATAAAGGTTAATGAGTTCTAACCCTAGACCTGTTGCAAAAGTCGGGTGAATCTTTGTTAACTCAAGTGTGATTCAAGAGAGGAAGAGCAAAGGAGGCTTTTCCGATGGCAAAGTTTAACAGCACATGGCTTATTTCCAAGCGTCAATTTAGAACTCTGACGGGGGTTGATGCAGCCACTTTCCGCGAATTAGTTGATCGTTTGCGGCCTCATTGGCAAGACTGAATTGTCAGCCCAAAGAACCGACCGGGTCGACCATGGGGTGTGGGCGGCCTTGAAGGTCATCTGCTCGCCTGTGATCGGGTGATAGATCGTCAGCATCGACGCATGGAGCATGAGTCTTGGTTCTGGCGTGCCGTACATTTCGTCGCCGACGATTGGTGCGCCGAGCCCTGGGGTTTCGTCGGGGTCATTGCTGCCCATCTCCCCCACTGTCGTCACCAGCGGATGGGCTGCATGCACACGCAGTTGATGCGTCCGCCCGGTGTGAGGCTCAAACTCCACACGCGTGACTGGTCGACCCTCGAACTCTTCGCGCCCGAGCACTTTGTAATGCGTGACAGAAGGCTTGCCCTGTATATAATCCACAAGCATCAGCGGGCGAACATCCATGTCCTTGCGCATCGGACAGTTGATTGTGCCTTCGTCGTGTTTGAGGTGCCCTTCGAGCAGCGCGACATATCGCTTTTGAACCTTTCGCTGCTCAAACTGGCGTGAGAGATTCCGATGGGTATTGGGATCGAGCGTGAGGATCATCACCCCGGATGTTGACATATCTAAACGATGGCATGTGATGGGGCCGGTGGCCAATGGGAAGAGGTCTTCGATGCGCGAACGCAGGCAATCCTTCTTCTCGGGCGCGATCCCGGGCACGGTCAATAAACCAGACGCTTTGTCCACGATGACGAAATGATCGTCCTCATGGAGAATCGTTGGGATGCCCATTGGCGGGCAATAGAGCATCTCTGGGAGAGGACCATGATTCACACGACGAATATTGGCAGATTCGGGTTGTTGAGACCTAGTATCAGTCATACAAAAGAGTGTATCCGCCTATAGGAGAAGATCGATGAAATCTGCAACAATTGCGTCCCTGATCTGTGCAACCGGAATCCTTTCAAGCATGGCTTTGGCTTCAAATCCGAATCCGAATCCGGAGTGGGACGATCAGTGGGAAACCCTGGAAGCACCATTTATCTCAGGGCATGTGCAGCTGACCTTTGAAACGAAATACATCAAAGCCGGCGAGAGCTACTTCTCTTCAGATGGTCGGCTCGTGATCTTCCAAGCAGTTGAAGTCCCAGCAGAAGGCGAAAAGGCTGGCGATCATTACGGCATGTATGTCGCAGCGGTCAAACGAGACGATGCGGGCAACATCATCGGGCTCGGGCAAGCCGGGCTGATCTCTGAGCCGGGCTCGGCGAACACCTGCGGGTGGTTCCATCCGACTGAGCCGATGACTGTGCTCTTTGGCACGACAACAACCCCGCCTAGCGGCGAAGATGTCGCCGGGTTCCAGCGCAAGACTTCGAAGTACTCTTGGAAGTTCCCAAATGAGATGGAGATTGTTTCGGGCAAGCTGAGCATGGGTTATGTGCTCTCCGACGAAGCGACCGCACGCGCAAAGAAACTCCTCGAAGAGGATTCATCAAAGACACCCGAGCTCTCCATTGACGACATCATCTCCGTTCCGACACTCAAAGAAGCTACGCCAATCTGGGAACGCGATGGCTACGACGCGGAAGGGTCTTGGTCACCCGATGGACGCCATATTCTGTACACCCAGCTCGAGCCGGGCTCAAACAATGGCGATCTTTGGATCTATGACACCACCGACGGATCGCATACCCCGCTCATTACAGAAGAAGGCTACGACGGCGGTCCATTCTTTTCGCCCGATGGGCGATCGATCTGTTATCGTTCGGATCGGAACGGCGACAACATGCTGCAGATCTTTGTCTCGAACCTCGCCTTTGATGAAGCGGGCAAGGT
>JAESSB010000067.1 GCA_016764335.1 Magnetovibrio sp. | reverse complement strand
CCGAGGTTCGCTTCTTCCATTTGGCAACGATCTTTTGAGTGATGCCGTAACGCTGTGACAGAGCCCTCAGGCTTTCTTGACGATTTTAGATTGTTCGACGAACGGCCTCAGTCGTCGTGGCGCTGCCGTGTGAAATTTGTCCCAAAGTGCTTCCTTCCATTCTAGGGAGAATATTGCACCATCAAATGCCGGGACTAAACACCTAGGGCATTTCCAAGTTATTTTGGACACATATCCGTCAACAGCAAAGAAGGTTCGCCATTTTATGGGATTGAAGTCAAGCGAGTACGGGGCTAAAACAATAGCCATGCGCCTCGCTTTGAGACTGGCCGCTTGATGCTATCGCATGTGACACTGAAAGATTATCGAGAACAGCACCGTCCCCTTTACCCAGAGTTGGGGCAAGTTGTGTTTAGGGTCTCGCCCCAATTTAACGTATTGAATTATTAGACCTGTTGCAAAAGTCGGGTGAATCTTTGTTAACTCAAGTGTGATTCAAGAGAGGAAGAGCAAAGGAGGCTTTTCCGATGGCAAAGTTTAACAGCACATGGCTTATTTCCAAGCGTCAATTTAGAACTCTGACGGGGGTTGATGCAGCCACTTTCCGCGAATTAGTTGATCGTTTGCGGCCTCATTGGCAAGACTGAATTGTCAGCCCAAAGAACCGATCTGGTCGACCATGGGGTGTAGGCAGCCTTGAAGATCACCTGCTCGTTTTGTTGATTTTATACCGATGCGCGATCACACAAGATTTTATGGCCTGTCTGTATCAAACAAACAAACCGGACATCAGCCGACCTTTAAAGCGTATTGGGCCATTGGTGTCACGGGGCCTGGGTGTTAAACGGACCATCTACGTTTCTCATGAAGTAGCCATGGCTCTGATTGTTGATTGTACGGAACAACCCATCGAAAGGCCAAGCCGAAAACAGCGGTGTTGGTCTTCTGGAAAAAAGAATCGGCACACAATGAAAACCGAAGTGGTCATTACGGAAAAAGGACAGATCGCCAACATTTCCAAGCCAGCCCCCGGGCGGGTTCATGACCTTGAAATTCGCAGACGCGGTCCCCCTTTGCCGGAAAATTCCCACGTTTATGCCGACAGCGGATACCAAGGCCTGCAAAAGATCATTCTGCCATTGATTTGCCCTATAAAAAGACCAACGCGAAACCCCTGACAAAAGATGAACGTGAGTATAATTATGCTTTAAGCCGATTTCGTGTGCGCGTTGAACACRCGCCCTAGCGCGCCTTCTGAAACAACGTTTCAAAGGGCTATATCGGTCGTCTCAAGCGTTATCCAAAAGACCGTTATACCGCTAAGATCAGCACCGTGGCCGGTATTCTCAACATCCAAGCTGGGTTCTAATCGCAAAATCGAGAAGGAGAATTGCACCTTGGTCAGTGAGAGGCTATTTTTGCAACAGGCCTATTGGTCGCCGTCAGATGAAGCTGAAATGCTGACAGCTTAAGTCTTCATCGCATGTTCTTTTGAAGAATATGTTGGTCTATAATTCTGTCCACATCTTGGGGTGTTCTGCATGTATACCAGATGCCTTCGGGATAGATGACAACAACCGATTTATGTTTGCATCGATTTAAACACCCAGATGAATTCAGGCGAACTTTAGTGCGCACATCTGGATCTAGGGATTTAATTTTATCCTTTGCATATTTATGCAACATGACGGCCCCCGAAGCCCCACATGAAACGCCTGTTTCACGTGTATTTGTGCACATAAAAATATGAACATCATATAATTCATCATCGATTATCCCACCGTTATTTAGCACCTTGTCATTTCCTTTGTGTTTAAAGTTTGGTTTCTAAAAATGTTCATTTTTTGTCGGCGGTTTTCAGATTTCATCATGTTTTTAAGGGCGTATAGGGCTTTATTTATTTGGTTGGTACTGGTGATGAGGCTAAACCTTATATAACCTTCGCCACAGGGGCCAAAAACGCTACCTGGCGTGACAATGATACCTGTATCTACGCGTAATTTTTCTGAAAAGTCCTGGGCGTTGATTTGATTGAAGAGATCTGGAATTTTTGCCCACACAAACATTGTTGCTTTTGGTTTTYCGACATCCCAGCCCAAGCGTTGAAGGCCTTCGCACAAGCAATCCCGACGGCGTTGATATTGCCGAGATAAGTCTTTTACACAGTCTTGGGGACCTTGAAGGGCCATTTGTGCCGCGGCTTGAATAGGAAGRTACATCCCGTAATCCAAATAAGATTTAATATGGGCCAATGCTTTKACCARTTTCGCATTTCCACACATGAAYCCAACRCGRYAGCCCGSCATATTATAGCTTTTTGARAGGCTAAAAAATTCAACACAAACCTCTTTTGCRCCSTCAACTTGTAAAATGGACGGCGGAACATACCCATCAAAAGCAATATCCGCATATGCAAAATCCTGAATAACCCAAATATTRTGCTGYCGTGCAATGGCCACAAGCTTTTCGTAAAATTGYAAATCTACACATAGGCCCGTGGGATTRGCTGGGAAATTCACRAGAATGATTTTAGGTTTTTTTTGACTGACTAAAATAAGCTCTTTAACTTCTTCCAAGAATTCATCTGGGTTTTCCATCGGGACTCGAATAACCCTGGCTCCGGCTATGGTAAATGCGTGCGTATGAACAGGGTATGTTGGGTCGGGCACAATCACGCTATCGGTTGGTCCAACCGTTGCCATGGATAAATGAGCAATGCCTTCTTTGGACCCAATTGTTACAATTGATTCTGTTTCGGGGTCAAGCACCACTCCATATCGATCACGATACCATTTGCATATACTTTTTTTAAGGTCTGGAATACCCGCTGAAGGTGCATACCTATGGCTTGCATCACAATGGATATTTGCAATAAGTTCTTCAACAATATGAGGAGCAGGTGGCAAATCAGGGTTTCCCATCCCAAAATCAAGGAGCTCTTGGGGGTTTGAATCACTTTCTGTCTTCACATGTGAGGCCTTTAGAGGGTACATGGGAAGGCGATCCATAATCGGAAATTTGTTGTTCATATCGAATGAGTCCTTGAGTTCTTTTAAGATCATAGGGAACAAAGAAGATATCTTGTCTGTGCGGGCGCTTAGGGCACAGATTAAATGTCTTCATAGCTTACAAAAAACAGGACTTTGCTTCTGTGTATGCGTAATGATTGGCTTCGCGTTCATCGCATTCCGTTAATTTCTCAGCAGCGTAACGGGCTATTTTTCTCTCAGTTTCGCTTGCCTGCTTAAGTGTGAGTCCTGCGGATGCTTTTAAAATTTCTTCAGATTTTGCTAAAATATACTGATCGCTATCTTGCATATGGGTCTCCATAAACTCGCTCCTGTCGTCATGATGATAAAAATCTAACGGGTCAGCAGATATCATTCCACTGACCCGCCGTTTTTATCAGGATTTATTGGGTTTTGAGGTTCATTTGCGCATCCCAGAATTCACACCACAGATCGCAATATTCTATCGCTTTCGAGGTGATATCTTCGTACTGATCCGGGGTGATGGCTTGGTTAACGATGTGCCACAAATCTTCTTCATGGTCATCATCATTGGCATCGACTTCTACTTCGTCACTGGTGCCATGGACGTTATAATATCCATCGCCAACGCCAATACCAATTGCGCTTGTGTTTTTGCGMAGWGGTGSGCTGTACAAAAYAACCTCTTCTTCAGCAACTGCGAGCAACGCAATTAACAGTGAAAAATTATCATAGCTACTTTCAAGAAATGTGCGAACTTTCATGGCTATTTTTGTAGGCTTGTAGTTAATTCTGTCATCATTGCTAATGTCGTACTTATCAAGCAAGCGTTCAAACAGAGGATAATGTGCCAATGCAGGATTACCGCGATAGTACCCATTTTTATCTGCGCCAGGTCTAAAGCCAAATTCATCAAGGTCGTTAAGCGTGAGCAAAAAACGGGCATACATTTTGCTGCCCGGTGCGAGGCGTGGCTCCACTTGCCGAGATTGATGTTGAGCCATAAGAAGTGCATCCGTAAAAATTTGCACGATTGCATGGCGATATTCCAAATGGATTGTCTTCATTTCTGTTTTATTGAAAACACCGGCACTTAAAGCTTCAATAGCGGGGTGGTGAGCAACGTAATGTCCGGATATTTTTTTCTTGAGCTCGGCAACAAACGCGGCGTTTTGTGACCATACGTCTGGAGATACAGATTCTTGAACCATTTCTTTTGCTATTTGTCGTGGATTATCCATTTTCATTTGACTATTTCCTTGTAAAGTTCATTTCAGGGTTAAGTTTTGGAATTCTCTGAGGACAATTCCAGTAGGCTTGCTCTACAGTCACCTCGATATAGCGATGAGCTGTTGACCAAATATCCGAATGCGTTTCGGAATTCTCTATAATTGCGGCTGTACCGTTGACCCTGGCTCTTATGGCGTTTGCAAAATCAATAAAAATCATTCCTATGTTTGGATTGACTAAGATGTTGCCGAGCGAATTAAACAGGTTATTCCCGCTATAATCTGGAAATATGAGTAAGGCGGGTTCAGGTATGTGTACGGCTGGCTGGGGCYGCATATCTYCYCCGACTTCYGTTGACCTGAARCTTGCATCGCATTTACCATCATCACTTGCAGTCGCGATGAAAAAAAAGGACTGGCTTTCCAGGAACCCTTTCATGGATGAATTAATAGTCGTTCCAAACATCTGATTCAGTGCGCGTTCAGGCCAAATCTGATCGGGAGAAAAACGCTGCTGGGCAACCATTTCGCCTTTGTGTAGAATCTTCTCTCGTTTTCTCATGCTTTACCTACCAACCTTGTGCTTCCGTGTGTACAATTCAGAATTTTATTTAGTCCTTTAAAAGGCCGATGGCTTCGGCTGTGATTCTTTCTAAGGGGCCTTGATCATTGCAGATGGTCAAAAACACCACGGCTCCTTCAACTTTCGAAACCGTATCTTTAGCCAATTGCATAGATTTTTTCGCTCCATATTGATCTTGTAATATGTGGGCAATTGCAGAAGTCCATTCTGTAAAGAATTGTTGAATTTTATGTGACAATTTTTCATTACAAAAAGCCGTTTCCAAGCCTAAATGTGCCATAAAACARCCCCTYTTCAWGAGCATRTAATTCTSAGTTTYRGTCATCASTAAATTTAARCRTWCAYWCTTAGAGTGTRTTTYATCATAAGCGTGGCACAAAATTTCGTCCCGAAATACATTTGCCACCCTTTGAATAATATTCATGCATATATCCTCTTTTGATGGAAAGTAATGATAAATACTTCCCTTAAGGATACCACTTTTGGTGCCGATATCAGACATCGTCGTATTGCTATAACCCTTTTGTCTAAATAGTATTTCAGCATTATTTAGGACTGTATTTCCATCTAGTTTTCCTTTTTTTGAGCCCAAGATAAAGCACCTTACTGAATATAAAACAAACGTTCGTTTTTAAGTTACATAAGATTCTTTTGTAAATCAATGGTTATTTGGTTGTGCAAGTCAATAAAATTTCAATTTGTATTTTATCCCTCTTTACATGTATTTGTTTCCGTGTGGCTTGGGCTAATATTACCCCACATCTGAGGATCCTTAATCCTCAAAAGGCATCTTAAAGTTAAGGCAGCAACGCTCCAATGCCGAAGTCTTCCGCACCTGGCAACATGATCGTTCGCTTATGAAGGTCAGTTGAACCGCCTCTGAACGGAACAGGTTTGTCTAGCGCGAGCAAGTGCGGCTACGACTTTGCTCATGTCTTGGGTTTTATCCGCTCTCACGCGGTACGGTGACGAATGCCTTCAGGTTGAATGCGAACACCACCAGCACAGCAGCGGAGTTAAGCCCGCCATCCATGACCAAGATCAATCCCAGGTAGAATGAAGTTCACCAAGAATTCGTAAAGTAAATCGCCATGAGCAACCTATGGAAATAATGGTCATTCGCGACGGGCATAATTGTGATATTTAGACTTATATAATTTTAGGGCCGTTCAGCAGAGCGTGTTAGGCTGACATATGATCGAAAAGATATTCATTTCTGCCAATGAACTGTTGGCAGATTCACACCGCCTCGGCCGCCTCATACTTAAAGATGGTTTTCGCCCCGATTATATTGTTGGCTTGTGGCGGGGAGGTGCTCCGGTTGGTATCGCGGTGCAAGAGCTGCTGGCTTACAATGGGGTTATCACCGACCATATATCGATCCGGACGTCGTCTTATACGGGCATCGGCCAGCAAGGTGATGAGGTCTATGTTCATGGACTGCATTACATCATCGAAAATGCAAATGCCGATGATGGCCTGTTGATTATTGACGATACATTTGATTCCGGGCGTAGCGTTAAGGCCGTCATTGATGAGATCGTTAATCTGTCACGGGCGAACACCCCTAAAATCATCAAGGTTGCGACGGTTTATTATAAGCCCACCCAGCGCACCGTTGATTTTGAACCCGACTATTTTATCCATCAAACAGATAAGTGGGTCGTGTTTCCCCACGAGCTGCAGGACCTTAGTGAAGATGAAATTGCCAAGTACAAACCCTCAGCGGTGTAGGCGGCGGATTTGTCTTTTGTCCGGAATGCAAAATGGCGACGTGGAACATGTAGACAATGGCGTGCCATATGCGTTACAAAGTGGCTTGAAGATCACATAATTTGCCATCCAGGTGGCTGGTTTCGAGGGTAACCTTAATAAAAAAACGGCCATAAAAACCAGAAAAGTTCTTACTTTTCAACCTGCGGAGAGATGCCGGAGTGGTCGAACGGGGCGGTCTCGAAAACCGTAAATTACCTTTTAATTTCAATGGTGTTTTACTAAAACACTCCCTATTTAGCCTCATGTGTTTTCAATGACTTAGAGTATGAGTGTAAAACTCAAAACCACAATAATAGGCTAACCCCCACCTCTGATCAAATCCAGCACGCCACGGCCCGGTTGTTCTCCGGCTTTGTGGCGTTTTTCTTTGCCTCTGTGGTGGCTTGCGACTCCTAGGATTGTTAGCGGGATTGCCCAGAATATAGCGGGGAATGTTGAAAACCCGGCGGCCATACCGCCGAAGTCTTTGCCTGTAACCATGGCCCAGCCTAAACAGATCGCTAAAAATGCCCACGCAAGGCCGGACGCAAAGCCCCAAAATGGACGCCACCCGGACACCCACCATTTATCGGATTGGGCCTCGGTCTGCATGGTTTGATTGACGGATAGAATCCGTGCCGTTTCGGCTTGGATCAACTGGCTTTCCAGGGCTGTGCGGTTATTGCTCTCGATTTCGGCCAGCTTGAAAGCCGCATTTGGGTCGGCATTGATCGCTGCCGCAATGGCTGAGGGTTCGTTTTTGGTGCCGAATTTTGCCGCGATCAATGACCCCGCAATTCCAGCGCCCGGAATCGGCAAAAGCTTGCCCAACAATGGGGCCATATCGGCAACTAAGGCCCCTAAATCTGATAAATCCATAATTTATACCCCAACAATGCGTTGATAATTTTTCACGTATTCTTCGATCGTTCCGGCCCCCAAGGGCGTGTTGTAATATTTTTTCCAATATGCCGCTTGGCCGTCTATATTCGTCGCCAAGGGCAAGGCCCCCGGTTGACGTAAATAATGGACCCGACACATGGCGACTGCGTAACCAATATTCCACGTCATATGACGGGCATCACCAGCAGCCGGGCCGAACATGGCTTTTAGAGCCGCAGACTTTGCCGTCTGATAACGCAGATAATTGGCCCAAATGTCATCATGGGTGGTGGGTTCCATTTGGCACATGCCAAGGGCCGGACCGCCGCCCATTTGCTTCAAATACGTCAAGCCACTTTCATGGGCCGCCGTGCCGATCACGAGTTCTTCGGCATCGGGGGACCACAAGTCCAATTCTTTTAAAATTGGACGGACCACGTCTTTGCGAAATTGCTTGATATTTATCATTTGTGTTTCTCCACCAGCCATTCGACCGTCTTCTTCAGGTCCGCGTATTCCCGGACGGAAGCTTCGTTGACGACAGACACGGCATAAAGCAGGTCATCTTGAAAAGTCACCGCCGCAACAATCATCCCCCAAAAAGAGACAATCATCGGGATAAAGCCGATCAGGAAAACCCATTTTTTAAGCCTATACATTCCGTATCACCGATCATTTCCCAATCTGCGTCCAAACCAGCCCCCCAATCCCTGCCGTTACAAGTGTCACAATCGTCATAATAACGCGACTGCCGACCCGTTGCGAAAGTTTGCGGTATGACCGCATAAAGGCAAAATCCTCCTGCATCTCAAGAGGATGTTCAATATCCACGCCAAATTTTTCCAGCATTTCATTGACCGCCTCATGGGCGGCTTCCTTGGCGATCGTTCTCATTTCATCGTGGGGCATTATGGGTTCCCCTGGGCGGTGGCTTCAGCAACGTTCGAGCCGCCAGCATACGCCTTGACGGCAATCGAATAGGTGTTGGGTCCGGACGCATTATATGTGGTAAGGGATGTGCGGATTTTAACACCGACCGCCGTTGCATCCGCGTGGGTGCCCCAAACTATGGTGTTACCGTTGAGGGTGGAAACACCAGCCTGATCCGGCACCATCCCCAAATTGATGAATGGGCCGTTGACAGATACATTGCCCGTAAACGAACCCGTTTGTGGCGTTGATGGTTTCTTAGGTGATCGGAATGGTAAGTTGTTGGTCGTCAGGGCTTTAAATCCTGTTGGGGAAGCGTATGTTAATTCAGCCTCAGAAAAATAGACGTTCATGTCCTGTGCGCCGGGACCAAAAACGATGTTGTATCCACCAGCATCGGTTAAATCTGTTGATGTAAACGCAGGATATGCCCCGGATGCGGGGTTCCCTATTCCAACATTGGTGCCCCACCCTGTACCATTTCTAAACCAAACATCTCGCCGGCCACCTGTAAAATCAAAAGCGCATCCGCAGCGTTCAGTAGATAATGGAGCTACCAAATATCCAGTAAGGCTTGTCACGCTACTATTGTGTATGCTGCCATCTGTAGTGTGGAACCAAAATGTTGGTGTCGTGTAATAGAAATCTCTACTCTGTAGCGATGATTTTGGTTGAAATCCTATAATACCGTCTATGCTGGTCGGCTCATCCCACTCAAAATACCCTTTAAGGCCGTCAGGACTCATGGAGGCATGAGCGTTAGGATACCCACCAGGCGTCACATATTTAAAGTTACGGTTTCCGTTCGTTAACGTTCCACCAACAGCAGCTAAGGGATTCAAAGTTGCAGCAACATTCGTCGGTGTAGACGTAACTTGCGTGACACCCGTTAAGGATACGGCCCAGTTGTTAGCATTTCCACTTGTATCCGCACCAAGTGCCAGAGCATTTTCAAACAATAATTCGAAACCATTAATGCCGTATATGCCAATATACGGTTTAGCGATCCAGTTGCCGGTGTTCGCATCGGTTTCACCAAAGTCTGATGGTGTTAAAGCTTGCCCATCAATGAGATGAAAAGCTGCAATATAGCCGCTAAAGTATTCTGTCGTCCCATCATTCCCAATCCGATGCAAAACAGCATTGTTCAGCCCTGATGTCGTGTTTAAACCTGGATAATCTGTTAAACGCATTGACGTGATTTGTGTGCCGTTTTTGTAAATCTTTACACGGTTTGATGCCACAGCCTGGGTTGTATCTACGGCAACAACATAATGTTGCCACGCCGTAACATCGCGCTCAACTTCAGTCGTAACAACACCATTCACACCACCACCTTCAACCGAAACTCTGAATTCGTCCGTATGCGAATACCCAAACATGATAAAAGAGAGGTTGGCGGCCGTTCTAATAATGGCTTGGTTGAAGCTTAATTTCGACCGTGCTGTCCAAAATGAGAATGTATAAACCTTACTGTTCGTTGCTGTCACGAGTGTTTTACTGAGAGTACCCGCCACACCATCGAACAACGCCGCATTTTTGATATTATAGTTGGGCATGACTTGCTGAATGGCACAAATAGCTGGACTAAATATTCCCATTACGCGGGCACCCCTTGAAGACCGGAATTTGTAATGCGAACATTCACACCGTCCGGGCTGTAATATCCAAGTGTATAAACCCCCGCCGCGCTGATTGTGGTCAATAACGTG
>JAESSB010000066.1 GCA_016764335.1 Magnetovibrio sp. | reverse complement strand
CCTTTTATGACCATTTGAAACAGCAGAGATCCTTGATTAATGCGCTTCACAATTTCGCTAAGCTTTCTATAAAGAGTCCCCAGCCCTTCATTAGTTAATTTACCGTCTACAACAGCTTCAGCCGTTTTCTCAATTTGAGAGTGGACCGGTTGCATGAGTGGCATGGGGGCGGGGGGCTGTGGCGTCAGCGCATGCGTCATGGCTTTTGGCTTAGGCATGGCTTCTGGCTTAGGTATGACTTTTGCAACGTCCAGTATGGGCGCACGGGATGTGACGGGAGCTTTGGGCGCTGGTGCCATGACGGCGGCTCGAACGGGGGGGGCGACCTTTTGTATAGCCTGATGTGCTGCGTTGGGCGTCTGAATGTTAGGGGCGGGCGGTGGTGTAGAATGTGCAATCGCAACGACAGCTTTTGGAGAACGGGACGGTTGGCTTATCGCGACCTTGCGCGGCACAGGGGSYRTTKCAGCMTTGACRGTGGCTTGRTCRSGYSCCTGMAAAGAMAGTAAYGGCTTGGTCTGTGGTGGTAASCTTAAGTTTTTGGACGGTTGAATATACAATGTTGAAATAGGCAATTCTTGATTGACAGACCGGCGAACGTAATTTGGGGCTGATGCGCTGACGGAAGGGGGGCGTTTGCGCGCGCCTGGACGAGGCGCATTTTCAATACGCCGAGTATTGACGTTATCGTCAAGCACGGAAAGGTCAATGGTAATGTTAGGGTTGGATATATCAACGTACACAGAGTCTTGATTATCTTGAGCCAGAGCAGGACCAGAAAGGCCGAGTGCCAAAAGAGACATCCCGATGAAACTTAGACCTATAGATCTGGGATAATTAAGACGTGAACGCAAACCCATAGTGGGTTTTTCATGACAGTTATGGCGCATATGACCTAGCCTTTTCCCTATATTAGGGCGTGTTTGCTCGCGAATCTTAGACTTTGTTTGCAAGTAGCATAACAACGCACTTCGGTCCACACAACCGATTTGGCAAAAGGCCGCTGTTCTATTTGACCAATTTCAATAAAGTCGCATGAAGTTTATCTGTTCCCGCAACGATATCGCCCGTTTCCAACATTTTGCGTTTGCCCTGAATATCGGTGACATAGCCACCTGCTTCGCGGACCAATACGATACCGGCTGCCATGTCCCATGACTTTAGGCCGCATTCCCAAAACCCATCATAGCGCCCGGCGGCAACGTAGGCTAAATCTAAGGCCGCAGAGCCAAAGCGACGAATGCCTGAAGAAATACGCATTACGCTTTCAAGACGTTCCAAAAAGCGGGCGTCCTTTTCTACCCCCAAAAACGGCACACCTGTAGAAAAGAGGCCGTCGGCCATATTACTTCGAGCAGAAACGCGGAGGCGGCGGCCATTCAGAAAGGCACCTTGGCCTTTTTCAGCCCAGAACATTTCGTCGGTAATCGGGTTATAAATCACACCTGCAAAAACATCGTTGTCGCGCAGCAGGGCGATTGAAATCGAAAAATGTGGAATGCCGTGTAGGAAATTGGTTGTGCCATCAAGCGGATCAATGATCCATGTGTTTGATGAATCTTGACCTTCAATGACGCCATTTTCTTCTAGGATAAAGCCAAAAYCTGGACGCGCTTTGGAGAGCTCACGGACCAGGGTTTCTTCGGCTTTTTTGTCGGCAATAGAGACAAAGTCTGCGGGCCCTTTGCGCGAAACTTGCAGGTTTTCAACTTCGCCAAAGTCCCGCACCATGCGCCGAGACGCCTTTTGCGCGGCGGCGGTCATGACGTTTAAAAGAGCCGAGCGGGGGTGTGCCATAAGTTTAGGTATCCTAAAAAATAAAATTATTCTTTGGCGCGTTCTACGTAAGAACCGTCTTCTGTATTGACAACGATGCGTGTGCCTGTCCCGATGAATGGGGGCACTTGCGTACGCACACCGTTTGCCAAAGTTGCAGGCTTGAAGCTTGAGGATGCCGTTTGTCCCTTGATCACGGCATCCGCCTCGACGACCTCTAAGATAACGGTGTTGGGCAGGGAAACGCCAAGTGGCTTGTCTTCATAGCTTTCAACGACAACGTTCATGTTTTCTTGAAGGTAGGGGATTTGATCGTCACCGATATCTTCGCTACTGAGCTCGATTTGCTCATAGTTTTCGATATCCATGAAGGTATAAGTATCGCCGTCCGTAAAGAGAAACTGGTAATCGCGTTGTTCCAAAGACGCCCGTTCAACGGCTTCAGAAGACCTGAACCGTTCGTTCATCTTCGTTCCCGATTGCAGATCCTTCAATTCGACCTGAAGATATGCGCCGCCTTTGCCTGGTTGCGTGTGCTGCGTTTTAACTGCGCGCCACAGGCGACCCTGATGTTCAATAACCATACCAGGACGGATCGTATTGCCGTTTATTTTCATGAAACTTCACCGTTGAAAAGAACAAATTACAAAAGGGCGTTTGCCCCTCCCCGAATGGCGCGGAAGCTAACACCCACAGGCGTGTGAGGCAACGGATTAGTTATTCTTTCGTGTCGGTCAGCAGCGCCGTGAATTGGCGGACGGCCTCGGCGGGGCCTTGAACATGGTTCCACACAGCAGAAACCACAGCAATGAAGTCTGCTCCGGCCTCAATTAAAACGGGGGCATTCTCTAGGGTAATGCCGCCAATGGCAACGCATGGTACGTTGGTGGTGGAAGACCAAACGTCTAAAATTTCTGGGTCTGGCTGGGCTTTCGCGTTTTTTGTAGTCGTGGCAAAAAAGGCCCCAAAGGCAACATAATCGGCACCGGATTCGGCGGCATCAATTGCCAAATGGCGTGAATCATGACACGTCACGCCGATAATGGCGCCCTTGCCAACGATGGCGCGGGCTTCCTTGAYACTKATATCTTTTTGCCCCACATGCACGCCGTCTGCGCCGAGCTCGGCGGCCAGTTCAGCATCATCGTTAATGATGAAGGCGACATCTCGGGCTTGCACATCGGCCATAAGCACTTGGGCTGCTGCCCGCACTTGGTCTTGTGGGGCCGGCGCACCATCATCTGTTTTCATCCGCAGTTGCACGCAAGAAACGTCACCAGCGTCCAGCGTGGCCAAAAGAAGGGGGCGAAAGGATATGGGATTAAAAGTGGGGGGCGTGATGAGATAAAGCTGGCAGGTCATAAGATTTATACTTTCTGGACCAAAAAAAAGCGGAGCCCAAAGGCCCCGCTTTTATGCTGTGATAAGCTTGCCTTAGCTGGCAGCAACGTGGCGCACAAAGCGCATCATGTTGCAGGTGTAGCCATATTCGTTGTCGTACCAAGAGACCAATTTGACGAATGTGCTATCCAATTGGATGCCCGCACCAGCGTCAAAAATCGAAGAGGCGCTGCAATCGCGAAAATCAGTAGAAACAACAGAATCTTCGGTATACCCCAAAGTGCCCTTCATTTCGCCTTCGGAAGCCTTTTTCATGGCGGCACAGATTTCTGCGTAAGTTGCGGGTTTGTCCAATTCAACGGTCAGATCAACCACAGACACGTCAGATGTAGGAACGCGGAAAGCCATGCCGGTCAGCTTGCCGTTGAGTTCAGGAAGAACAACGCCGACAGCTTTAGCAGCACCAGTGGAAGACGGTATGATGTTTTCCAAGATGCCACGTCCACCGCGCCAATCTTTAACGGATGGACCATCAACGGTTTTTTGAGTTGCCGTCGCGGCGTGAACGGTGGTCATCAAACCACGCTTCAAGCCCCAGTTATCGTTAATCACCTTGGCGATAGGGGCCAAGCAGTTGGTGGTGCAAGACGCTGCGGATACGATGGCTTGACCAGCGTATGAATTGTGATTCACGCCATAAACGAACATTGGCGTGGCATCTTTGGACGGAGCCGATTGAACAACTTTTTTCGCGCCAGCGTCAAGGTGAGGTTGGCAGCTTTCTGCGGTGAGGAAGAAGCCCGTTGATTCAATAACGATGTCAACGTCGACCTCGTTCCATTTAAGGTCACCCGGATTGCGTTCAGCAGTCAGGCGGATGGTTTTACCATCAACAATCAAGTTGCCGTCTTTGTGACTAACATCACCGTCAAAACGACCGTGAACAGAGTCATACTTCAACATGTATGCTAGATAGTCAGCTCCCAAAAGATCGTTGATTGCGACCACTTCAAAATCGTTACTAAAGTCTTGTGCAATTGCACGAAAGACCATGCGGCCAATGCGACCAAATCCGTTAATACCAATACGAGTTGCCATGATTAGTCCTCCCAAAATGCTAATTCTTTATTTTGTTTAATTAAGAATTTAAGAATATTGTACGTTTTTTAACATAAACGCCTCAAAACGGATAACACCCCATTAGGCTGTCTTATGACTACTCTTTAGAGTGGTCATACCATCGGAAATCTATCTATAGCCTTGAAAAGGTTGAAGACATGGTGCTTCTTCCTCTTCGTCAATATTTGAATTCATTTATAGCCAACGGGGTCATGTTTAAGTAGGCATTCAATGTCTTTTGTGAAGTTTTAAGGGTAAGTGACTGTAGTGGTTGACTGTTGCCCCGTTGAGGCCTTATTGTCGCCACTGAATAATCGTCGATGCGGAGTCCCTATAAAGATGACTGGACAGGACCAAAGTGCAAAACAACGCCTTGAAGCAGTTGAACTGCGGCTGGCGAAGGCTGTTGAGCGTTTAGAGATTGCACTTAAAAAACGTTCGGCAAGCGGGGCCGGTATTGAGTCTGAGCTTGCACATGAAATTAGCTGCTTACAATTGGAAAACGGTGAATTAAAGGGGGCCGTTGGTCAGGCGGCTGTGCGATTGGATGCCACCATCGGCAAACTTAAAGACCAAATGTGCCTTGAGCCGAATTTGAAACCAGAAGGGCAGGATTAAGCATGGCGCGCGTTTCGATCACAGTGAATGCCTATACCTATGAAATTGCCTGTGCGGACGGTGAAGAGCAGCACATTCAAAATTTGGCGGCGGTCTTAGATGCCAAGGTTGGTGAATTGGTCGGTGCGATCGGTCAAGCCGGAGAGTCGCGCTTGTTGGCGATGGCTGGCTTATTGATGGCTGATGATTTGGCCGAAGCARCAAGCGMAAACGAACGCCTYTCMAKYGAATCCGCAMGCGCAWTAGACCTCAAGGTTAGCTCTTCTKCSCWRGATGACGMGSAATTGATTGAGCGACTTGAAAKTMTWGCCGATCAAATAGAAAACATTGCAAAACGCGCAGAAAAGGTCTAGATTATGTATAGGACGGTAGCTGCCCAGTGCGTGTAGGTATCGACATTCCCTGGGGCTATAAGACTTTCTCGGGAGCTGTCCCTGTCGGACCCGTGGGTTCGGTATATGGCGCCCACCTGCACCAGCAGGCCACAGAGGATTGCAACAGCCCACGGTTGGTGCGGCGCCGTCCACTTTAAGTATTAAACGTGTAATATTTTTCTGATCAAGGCGTGTGATGTTTCCTGTCGAGACGTATTTGTTAGTCGAGACTTTATAAACTGTCGAGATGTACGAATATGGTCCAACTCCGTACAAAATCTTATCTTCGAAAGCGCGCAAAAAAGCTGCGGGCTAAGGCTGCACGCTCTTTGGACGCCGAAGTTGCGCAGAATTTTTTTGAAAATTTCCTTAAAACTTGGACTGAAATCAGTACGTCTTATCAGGGGCTAGAGGCAATATTGGCAGGCTATTACCCCATGGCTGATGAACTGGATGTGCGTCCGACCATGGTGGCTTTGGATTGCTTAGGTGTGCTCCAGTGTTTGCCCGAAGTGGTCGGTCAGAATCAACCCTTGTTGTTTCGATCTTGGATTCCTCACGAAAAACTGGTCAAAGGCGTCTTTGGAACTTCACACCCGCAAGCCAGTGAACCTGTGATCCGTCCCGATGTAGTGGTGTTGCCGATGCTGGCTTTTGATCGGCGTGGCGCGCGCTTGGGATGGGGAGGAGGGTATTATGACCGCACCCTGGACCTGTTGCGCAAAACGGGCAAAGTGACAACAATTGGTGTAGCCTATGGATGTCAAGAAGTTGACGAGCTTCCCACCAACGACTATGACCAACCTGTCGATTGGATTATCACAGAAGAACAGGCGATTAAGGTCATATGAAAGTACTCTATATTGGTGATGTGATGGGGAAGTCGGGGCGCAAAGCCGTGGCTGACCATTTGCCGCGATTGCGGGAACAACTGGCCCTTGATTTTGTCGCCCTTAATGGTGAAAATTCCGCCCATGGATTTGGTATTACAGGGGCGATTTGTGAGTCCTTCTTTGAACTTGGTGTCGATGTCATAACCACGGGCAACCATGCTTGGGACCAGCGCGAAATTGTGGACTACATTAAAAATGAACCCCGTTTGCTGCGCCCGGTGAATTATCCCGAAGGCACGCCAGGGCAGGGCGTTGGTGTTTATGAAGCCAAAAACGGACAAAAAGTGTGTGTTATTCAAGCCATGGGGCGATTGTTCATGGACCCTTTGGACGACCCTTTTGCCGGGGTTCAGCGGGGCTTGCTCAATAAAAAATTGGGGATTAAGACGGACTTTATCCTGATTGACATTCATGCGGAAGCGACCAGCGAAAAAATGGCTTTGGCGCAACACTTTGACGGTCAAGCTTCAATGGTGGTCGGCACGCACAGTCATATCCCCACGGCTGACGCGCAAATTTTGCAAAACGGCACGGCGTATCAAACGGATGCTGGAATGTGTGGCGATTACGATTCTGTGATTGGCATGACCAAGGGGCCAGCCATCGGACGGTTTATGTCAAAAATGCGTGGTGAGCGTTTAACGCCCGCTTCTGGTGAAGGTACACTTTGTGGAGTCTATGTGGAAACCGATGATGCCACAGGACTTGCCGTCAAAATCAGCCCCGTGCGGGTTGGCGGTCGGCTTATTGAAGCAATGCCTTAAACACCTAAATTTGGCTCAGTTAGCGGAATTATGGTTTCCTCATTTATGCAAAGCTATTTGGGTATGGACGGGTAAAGGCGGTGGCACTTGTGCCTGTGGGGACTTAATCAAAAAGGCTGTAACCACCTGATCAGAAAAATGTACGGACACGGTTCTGTATGCAGTGAACAAAGCCGGTTAGAAACCTGAACAAATTGCTTGCGATAAAGTCGATAGGCAATTAGAATTTCTTGGCTGAATCGTGCAAAGTAAAAAAAGAATTTAACTCCAATTTTAAGTTAATCAAGCTGAGGCAGCTCGTCCGTCTCTATATTATTGCCTCAAATAGTATTTTTTAGTTGCACCTAAGTAATCTGGATAATTAATACATGAGAAACTTAATAAAACTAATCACACCCCCTATACTTATTATAGCATATTCATTCTTTTCAGGTCGCCAAAGAAAATCAGCCCTTTCACTTGCCGAACGTGGCTGGGACACTTCTGTATCTGACAATGTGGACGTGTGGAACAATCCATCCATAGCGTCTGAACGTAAGGAAGAGTGGCGCGCAGTTCAAAAAACGTGTGAAACTAATCTGCCTTTGGGGCCGATAGAGCAAAGGGTCAAGATCTACTCGAACACAATAGGGTTATGAGTTTGTGTAGTGTCGTTGCTAGAATTGTTACACAAAGCAATCAGGTTAATGCTAGATTGGGATGGTGGTACAGGGGACTACCTTATCAAATTAAAAGCAATGGTTCCAAGCATTGAAGTGGAATATCATTGCAAAGAATTACCGTTAACCTGTGACATTGGAAAAAGCCTCAATTCAGATGTGATATGGCACGAAGAAGATGATAGTTGGACAAGTTGCAATTTTGATTTGGTTTTTTCCAGTGGAGCATTTTATTACGTTAAGGATTGGAAAGAAATATTAAAAAAATTCACAATTGTTGAGGCCCCTTATATTTTTATAACACGAACACCTGTGGTGGAAGGTAACGATAAAAGCTTCGTCGTAAAATTAGAAGGATCAGATGGAAACGAAACATTATTCCACGTCCTAAATAAAAATGAAATTATTAATTTTTTTGAAAATAACGGATATGCGCTCGAGCGAGAGTTTTTAACTGGAGAAGTCCCACAAATAGATAATTGTCCATTCTATGTAGAGTCAAAAGGGTGGCTTTTTGTAAAAAAATAGGCACTGGACAACTTTAGCTGATCGTTCTTGAGTGAGCAGAAATTTCTTTCTGAGAACCTGCATCTGCTTCTGGGGAAAACTACAGCACGGCTATTGAGATCAAAGGCACAAACAAAGAGGGTCTTGTTCTCAACGGTGTTCATGATTCGGACGGCCTAACACCTTATGTGGAAATGCTGAGGCCTGATCGACGGCATGCTCCATCTTGCATCGCTACAGGCATACCGTACGCCTTAGATAAGTATTCCTTCGCCACAGAAAATTTCTAGAACACAGGTGATGATTTATACGGGCCCTGTGTGCTATGTACACAGGGCATAATTTTTTGCAACTCCGCATCACTTCGTTTTAGACGTTTAGACTAAGGTACATGAGACATGGCAGGCCATTCAAAATTTAAGAACATCATGTACCGCAAGGGYGCTCARGATTCAAAGCGKGCAAAGGTYTTTTCAAAGCATGCTCGCGAAATTTATGTGGCGGCGAAATCGGGCATGCCAGACCCGGATAAAAACCCACGTCTGCGAACAGCGATCCTGGCCGCACGTGCGGTTAACACGCCCAAAGAAAATATTGAACGCGCCATCAAAAAAGCCGAAGGCAGTGGCGGTGAAAACTATGAAGAAGTGCGCTATGAAGGATACGGTCCGGGCGGCACTGCGGTGATTGTCGAAGCCTTGACCGACAACCGCAATCGCACGGCATCGGAAGTTCGCTCGACCTTTGCGAAACACGGCGGCAATATGGGCGAGTCGGGTTCCGTTGGGTTTATGTTTGAACGTATGGGTATTATCGAATACTCAGCCGACGCGGCCGATGCCGACACCATGTTTGAAGAAGCCTTGGAAGCCGGGGCYGSCGATGTGACTTCGGACGAAGATGGTCATGAAATCAACTGTGCGCCCGAAGACTTTGCCAGGGTGCGCGATGTCTTGGTRAAAAAATTTGGCAATTCAACCCAAGCTCATTTGGGCTGGAAGCCGAACATAACAACCGACCTTGACGAACAAGCCGCGGCCACGATGTTCAAAATGATTGATGTGTTGGAAGACAATGACGATGTCCAAAGCGTGTCTTCAAACTTTGAAGTTTCAGATGAAATTTTGGCGAAACTGAGCGCACAATAAGGGCTTAAAAACATGCGCATTATCGGTATTGACCCGGGACTTAGGCGCATGGGGTGGGGCGTTCTGGATTCGCGCGACAACCGCCTAACTTTTATCGCTGAAGGTACGCTGACATCAAATTCCAAAGCGCCTTTGTGTGATCGTTTGGTCGAACTTTATGACGGGCTGGTGGACGTGATTGAAACCTGGGCACCGGACCATGCTTCTGTGGAAGAAACATTCGTCAACAAGAACCCAGCTTCGACCTTGAAATTGGGACAAGCGCGCGCCGTTGCTTTGTTGGTTCCGGCTCGGCGCGGCCTTACAGTCGGAGAATATTCGGCTAATTTGGTGAAAAAAACCGTAGTCGGTGCAGGGCACGCATCAAAGGATCAAGTGTTGATGATGGTCAAAACCCTGTTGCCGGGGGCTGGAAATGCAGGGCCAGATGCGGCTGATGCGTTGGCTATGGCGATTTGCCATGCGCACCATTATGAAACCAACGCTCGGATTTTGGCAGCAGGAGGACGGAAATGATTGCCCTTTTGAAAGGTCGCATCGAAGACGTCGGCGATGGCTGGGCTGTCATCGACGTGAACGGTGTTGGCTATTTGATTTTCAGTTCGTCGAGGACCTTGGCGTTATTGGCGGTGGGCGAGGCTGCGACCGTGCATATCGAAACCCATGTCCGCGAAGACCACATCCATCTTTATGGTTTTTTAAACACGGGCGAACGGGCTTGGTTCAAGTTGTTGACAACGGTGCAAGGGGTCGGAGCCAAGGTCGCGTTGGCGTTATTGTCGGTGCTGTCATCGGATGAACTGACCCATGCGATTGCTGCTCAAGATAAAGCTCAAGTGGGGCGCGCCAATGGTGTTGGGCCAAAACTGGCCGGGCGTATTGTATCGGAACTCAAAGACAAGGTGGCACACTTGGCCTTGGGCGATGGGGCGACTTCGACGGTAATTTTGCCTAATGCCCAGGGCGGTGCAATCAATT
>JAESSB010000065.1 GCA_016764335.1 Magnetovibrio sp. | reverse complement strand
TAGGCTGACTTCAGGCAATGGAAAATAATTTTCTGGCCGTTGGATTGGCGGTATAACTTGCGGTCACAACCCGTTCATAGTTGCTGGCGGATTCAGGGATGAAGTGCAACACCTCCCTGTGATAGCGTTGGGATGATGAAACCTGTGGGGTGTTGCGCTGACAGAATACGCACCCTAGCGCTTCCCCTAAGACGTCACAATTCTTAGGAATAGACATATTACGCTTGATGAAAGAGAACAAATTGTCCTTTTTAGGGGGCAAGGTTTTGGGCCTTGCCAGATTGCACGGGAACTGAAACGAGCGGCCTCGACGATGAGCCGAGGGTTAAAATGGAATTCAAATCAAGCTGGATCAAAACCCAGACCTTGGCGAATCTTTCTTATGAGACCATTTATGATTGGGTATTCTCTCTAAAAGACGAACACCTTTACCTTTATCTCGATCTGCCGAGCAAAAGAGGGCCGACAGGGCTTCTATCCATGACAGACCCGCAGAAACCAACAGACGCAAACACGTCGGTCACGGGGAAGGTGATTTGATCACTTTCCACCGTACACGGCCGATTTTGGTCTTGAAAGAACGCGAAATCCGTTATGTGATCGCGGCGAAATTGAGTGGGAAAACAGCTGCAGAAACGGCGGGCGCTATCATGGATACCTTTCGTCGCTTAAACCCTGAAATTCGYAAGTCCATCACCTTTGACAATGGCGGCGAATTCGCAAAACRCAAACGGGTTAAAGAGGCTKGTRAAATRTCTACTTGGTTTTGTGATGCCTATRCGTCTTGGCAAAAAGGTSCTGTCGAAAACTTCAAYGGYCGCTTGSGACGAGACTGACCAAGAAAGCRAAATATCGAYAAAATGAGCGAAGACGACCTTCAAGATATCATCCTCAGTCACAATCTGACGCTCAGAAAACGCATCGGATTTAAAACGTCGGCTCAGGCCTTCTTGAAAGAACGCGGCGTGATGTCAAAATCCAATTGAGATCAGGTGTTGCACGTCGCACCTGAATCCGCCATTTACCGTTTATGGCGCGCGTGGCGGAACGTTGCTTGGGCGGACCGGCAGAGGGCGCCCCCATTGCCTTCGCCCCGGGAACAATATGTGTTTTGAACAGCTTGAAGCAAGCTGGAGCCTGAACTGGATGATGGGTCCTGATCTAATGGCCTAACGCCGTTTCATGCGTTTATTTTTGGCCCCGGACCTTTGTGCAGCCTTTTGTGATACGCCCGCCCGGTCCAGGCCCAGTTCGTGTGCTTCTAAACGGCGAATTTCATCGCGCAGCCTTGCCGCTTCTTCAAATTCTAAATCGGCAGCGGCTTGTTTCATGCGCTTATCTAAGCTTACGATGTGATCGCGCAAAGACTTGCCGACCAATTGCTGATTGCCAGAGACTCCGGTATCGACCGTAACATAATCGTGTTCATATACGGATCCCAGGGCATCGGTGATGCGCGTTTTAACGCTTTCAGGTGTGATACCATGCTCAATATTATAAGCATTTTGWCGGGTGCGCCGCCGATTGGTTTCGCCAATGGCGTATTCAAGGCTATTGGTGATGCGGTCAGCATACAACAAGACACGACCGTCCAAGTTACGGGCCGCACGCCCAATGGTTTGCACCAATGACGTTTTGGACCGCAAAAAGCCTTCCTTGTCGGCATCCAAAATCGCCACCAATGCACATTCAGGGATATCYAAACCTTCRCGCAACARGTTRATGCCGATCAGGACGTCAAATRMSCMANAKYCRYNARKTSRYNGRATGATTTCAATGCGBTCAAGTGTTTCAATATCTGAATGCATATAGCGCACRCGCACATCGTGATCGTGYAAATATTCGGTCAGTTCTTCAGCCATYTTTTTRGTGAGCACGGTGACCAAAACACGGTAACCCTTGGCGTGCGCAATTTTGCATTCGCCCAACAGATCGTCCACCTGGGTCGCCACAGGACGCACGATGCACAGCGGGTCAATAAGACCGGTGGGCCGGACCAATTGTTCGATAAATACACCAGACGTACGCTCTAATTCCCATGGCCCTGGTGTCGCCGAAACAAAGATACTTGGGGGCCGCATGTTATCCCATTCGTCAAATTTAAGCGGACGGTTATCGATACAGCTGGGCAGACGGAAACCGAAATTGGCCAAGGTTGATTTGCGGTTAAAGTCACCTTTATACATGCCGCCGATTTGGGGGACAGAGACATGGCTTTCATCAACCACCAAGAGCGCACCTTTGGGCAGGTATTCAAACAAGGTTGGTGGTGGATCACCGGGGTTGCGGCCACTTAAGTATCGAGAATAGTTTTCGATGCCGCTGCAATGGCCTGTGCTTTCAATCATTTCCAGATCAAAGGTCGTACGYTCTTCRATMCGTTGGGCTTCAATCAGTTTACCTTCGGCCCKAAAWATTTCGACYTGAGCCTTCATTTCAGCCTTAATRAGCGGGATCGCTTGCAAYAARGTYGGGCGCGGCGTGACATAGTGGCTRTTGGGGAAGATGGTRATATARTCAAGGTCGRYATTTTTTTGCCCGGTCAGGGAATCCACCTCATAGATTGCCTCTAGCTCATCGCCAAAAAAGCTTAACCGCCACGCGCGGTCTTCATAGTGGCTGGGGAAAATTTCGATGACATCCCCCCGCACGCGAAAGGCTCCGCGCCCAAAGGCTTGATCATTGCGCTTGTATTGCAACGTGACCAATGACTGCAGGATGTCGTCTTGGGCATATTCCTTGCCAACTTCAAGCTTGACGACCATGTCGGCATAGGTCTCAGCCGAGCCGATGCCATAAATGCAGCTGACCGAAGCAACTAAAATCACATCACGGCGTTCAAATAAAGCCCGTGTCGCAGAGTGGCGCATACGGTCAATTTGTTCATTGATAGAGGCATCTTTTTCGATATAGGTATCGGACCTGGCGACATAGGCTTCGGGTTGATAATAATCATAATATGAAACAAAATATTCGACYGCATTGTGGGGGAAGAAGCTTTTCATTTCCGCATACAAYTGCGCGGCCAAGGTCTTGTTTGGGGCMAGAATAATGGTTGGCCGTTCGGTGGTGGCGATGACGTGGGCAATGGTAAAGGTTTTGCCCGACCCCGTCACGCCCAGCAGAACCTGATCGTGCTCATTGGTTTCAAGTCCCGCCAGCAATTCCTTGATGGCTTGAGGCTGATCCCCCGCCGGCTCAAAGTCACTGACAAGCTTAAAGGGTTGGCCTTCGGAAGGTTCCGGCCGCGCGTCTGCCAAATATCCAGGTTTTACCAGGTCACTCATGGTTTCGTTATAGCCATAAAGCGAAATAGCGCAAGCCACAACATCGACTCGTCAGGCCTTACCAATTCTGTTATGAATTTATGAATATCTACAGAAAATACGATTCGCGAGCAAGGACGTACGTAAAGAATGAACCATTCAGCAAAATTTCCGGCGGCTATTATGCCGGATGCAGATTGGTGGCAGGCTTTATGGCCCGACCCAGAGGGCGTGTTGCGTGCTCTTGGTATTGGTTTTGGCATGTCAGTGTTGGATTTATGCTGCGGCGATGGCCATTTTACGCACAAAATCGCGCACATTGTTGGCGGTGTCGGACGGACCACAGCCTTGGACATTGACCCAGAAGTGCTGGTCCAGGCCAAAGACAGGGCTGCTCGCGCCGGTCTTCCGCCGACGTCTATTCGTTGGTTGGAATGTGATGCCTCAAATCTTATTGATAAACTGCCTTCTCAGCCTGAATACATATTACTGTCCAACACCTTTCACGGCGTACCGGACAAAGTGAAGATGGCCCGTAATGTCTTTGAGGTGCTTAAGCCGGAAGGGCAGTTTGCCATCATTAATTGGCATCATCGGTCGCGGGACGACACCATAGTACTTGGCGAACCGCGTGGACCAGAAACCAAATTGCGGCTGACACCTGAACAAGTGATGGACGTGGTTTTGCCCGTAGGTTTCAAATTGCACGGTGTCGTCGAATTGCCGCCTTATCACTATGGCATCGTTTTCGAAAAGCCAAAGACAGGCTGACGTATGATCAGAATTGAGGCCGTCAATTGTCCGTTGCCCTGACGATCTTAGGGCGGTAGCATTATTATTAACCTTTTGTGTGAGTGAGTTTACAGGATATGGCCTTTATCGCAGACCGTTTGAGCCGCATACAGCCTTCTCCCACCCTTGCCGTTTCCACCAAAGCCGCCGAATTAAAGGCTGCGGGCATGGATGTCATTGGGCTGGGCGCGGGAGAACCTGATTTTGATACCCCCGATCATATCAAAGCGGCGGCGAAAGCGGCCATTGATGCCGGGGCCACGAAATACACGGCCGTTCCCGGCACGTTGGCCCTGCGCGAAGCCATTTGTGCAAAGCTGAAACGGGACAATGAACTGGACTATACGCCGGCACAAATCCAAGTGGCCTGTGGCGGCAAGCAAAGCATCTATAATGCGATGATGGCAACCTTGAATCCCGGCGATGAGGTTATCATTCCTGCACCTTACTGGGTGTCTTATCCCGATATTACGTTATTGGCCGAAGGCACACCGGTGATTGTCGATTGCCCTGTGAGTACGGGATTTAAACTGACCCCACAAGCCCTACAAGCCGCCATTACACCCAAAAGTAAATGGCTAATCTTGAATTCACCGTCCAACCCCACAGGTGCAGCCTATTCGCGTGGTGAAATGAAGGCCTTGACCGATGTGTTGATGAAGCCTGAAAATAGCCACGTGTGGGTTATGACCGACGATATGTACGAATTGATCGTTTATGACGATTTTGAATTCGTCACCCCAGCCCAAGTTGAACCGGGCCTGTATGATCGCACCTTGACCTTGAACGGTGTGTCCAAAGCCTACTGTATGACGGGTTGGCGGGTCGGTTACGCGGCGGGTCCTGCTGATGTGATTAAGGCCATGAACAAGGTTCAATCACAATCGACCACGCACACGTCATCCATCAGTCAGGCTGCGGCGGTTGCCGCGTTGAACGGCGATCATCGTTTTATTAAGGCGAACAACGCCGCCTTCAAAAGTCGCCGGGACTTGGTTGTTAAGATGCTCAACCAAGTCGAAGGTTTGGATTGCCCAACCCCCGAAGGCGCTTTTTACGTCTACCCAAGCTGTGCGGCCTTAATTGGTAAAACAACACCAAATGGCAAGGTGATTAAAACCGATGGTGATTTTGTGCGCTATCTATTGGAAGCCGAAGGCGTTGCTGCCGTTCATGGTGAAGCGTTTGGCCTAAGTCCTTACTTTCGGGTTTCCTATGCAACATCCAACGCGYTGCTYAYYGATGCTTGTACYCGAATCAAAAGAGCCTGTGCRGCACTGACCTAAACGTAYTKARAAYRSTAAAAAAGGGCGGCTCCTATTGGGGCCGCCCTTTTTTATATGTGGACCACTTGGTCTTACCTAGATCCGCWWAAAACAGCCGAGTTCCAGGGGGGGGNNNNCTGGGACTCGRCTGTTTAGGGTGGGAGGCCAGGCCTCACCAGATTACACGCCTACCTAGGTTGGCGTGTAAATTGAATGTTCGGCGTGTTGGTTAACTTTTTGCTTCACCACGTTTGATCGGAGCACACATCGTCTTTATTCTTTTAACCAATTTCTAAGGCCGTATTTGGGCGTTCTTAACCTGAGTAACTCTTGGAAAAAAGGCCCCCGAACCAAAAGGTTCGGGGGCGAGTTTAACAGGGAGACTTCACGTCAGGGGAGACGTGAGAGACTCGACCAAATCCAAGTCCCGAGGGGGAGGGGGGAAGAGGAATTGGGAGCCCTATTCGAACAATATGCCCGAACATAAATGCTGCAATGCATCATCTACTGTCATGAATATACGGGCTGCAAAGAAATTGCACCAACGCCAGTTCGATAGACCTACCATGCGTTAAATGCATGGCTAGGGCACAATGCTGCCATAATATATAAGGTTATTATGATGTAATAGGGACATTAGGCTCAGGACTTATTAATCTATAACTCCGTTTTCTGTCGGATCATGTCCGTCTTATTTACAGAGGGAATCACATGAGCGATTATTTCTGGTTAAGCCCTGAGGAATGACAACGTATTGCATCCCATTTCCCTTTGTCACACGGGGTGTATCGGGGATCATTCATGTCTTGAAACATGGATTACAGTGGCGAGATGCACCTTCTAAATACGGTCCGCACAAAACACTTTATAACCGCTTTGTGAGAGGGAGTCGAAGGAGCGTATTTGACCGTATATTTTCTGGACTTGCCGGGGCTGAAGATGTTCAAGGTCAGCTCAAAATTGATGCGACACACCTTAAAGCTGACCGCACCGCAGCCCGCTTGCTGTTCTTTGGGTAAATTCGTCACCCAAATTCAAGCGCTCAGGCGTCAAAAAGGGGATATTCCCCGTCGTATTGGGTAAACAAAAGGCGGCTTAAACTCAAAACTTCATGCGGTGTGTGATGTCCATGCTCGCCCTGTTATCATGCTTTTATCAGAAGAGCAGATGAGTGATTATGCGGGCGCTAAATTAATGAGGACTGTTTTTCCACCAGCTAAATGCGTCTTAGCAGACCGAGGATATGATGCAGATTGGGTCCGCAAGGATTTGATGAAAAAGTGCATTTATCCTTGTATCGCGCCCAGAAAAGTCGGARGAAACAAATTGAATATGACAAAACCCTCTATAAGCAACGCCATAAAATTGAAAACATGTTCGGTAAAATCAAGGACTGGCGCCGTATTGCAATGCCCTATGATCGATGCGTACACACGTTCTTTTCAGCACGAYGCAGCGCAGCCGGGGTCATTTTCTATCTCAATTCATGAGGCCTGAGCCTAGGGTTTATCGCAATGGTAGGGCGTCTTGGCGGATACGATTAATCAAGAAATCAAGAAATACGCGGATGCGTTTTGAGCTCCTGAGCTCCTCGGGATATACAAAATAGGTTCCAAAACCGGGGCCTTCAATATCTGGCATCACTTGCACGAGGTCTTCTGCATGCCCCGTCATGTAATCGGGTAATGCCCCGATGCCAATGCCGCTGCGTACAGCACGATAGATTCCATAAATATTATTCACGCGCAAAATGGCATGGCGTTTTTTTTCGCCTGCTCCGACGTCAAGCAGCCAGTTCAGGTTTTTAACGGGTAGCGTCGCATCTTCGCCATAAACAACCAGGTGGTGGTCATCCAGCTCTTCGACCGTGCGGGGTATGCCGTATTGTTTAATATAGTGTGGCGAGGCATAGATACGGTATTTTACGTCGGTTAAGTGCCGTTGAATGAGGTCCGGTTGGGTCGGTGGGCGCAGGCGGATGGCGACATCTGCTTTGCGCATAGAGATATCTAGTTCATCATCGGACAGCAGCAGTGACACTTGAATATCAGGGTATTCTTCTATGAATTCTTTGAGCCGTCGGGTCAGCCAGATGGACCCGTAAGCAACGGCGGTGGTGATGCGCAAGGGCCCCCAAGGGCGTTCGCGGGTGTCCATAATACGTGCGGTGGTAAAGGAAAGCTTGGTGTGCATCTCCCGCGTTGTACGGTCCAGAAGCTCGCCTTGTTCAGACAGCAATAAGCCCCGCGCATGACGGTGGAATAGGGACACGCCCAAACTGCTTTCAAGCGCGCCAATTTGCCGTGATACAGCAGATTGGCTCAGATTTAAAGTTTCGCCAGCCCGTGTGAAACTGCCCGCTTCGGCGACCGCGTGAAAGATCCGCAGCTTATCCCAGTCCAGTATACCTTGTCCTCTATTCCGACTATCCATGGTATTCCCCCGTTGTTACGTGCTGATCTATTCAACATGGTCTGCAATAAAGCGTTCGACGTCTAGGGCTGCCATGCATCCGGTTGCGGCGGCGGTGACGGCTTGTTGATAAACGTGGTCTTGCACGTCACCCGCGGCAAAAACGCCAGGAACAGAGGTTGCTGGGTTGCCTGGTTTGGTGACGATATACCCACCTTCTTCAAGTTCAATCTGACCTTTAAAAATGTCGGTATTGGGGCTGTGGCCGATGGCAATAAATACGCCGTCAACGTTGATATGCGATTGTGCGTTGGTTTTGACATTACTGAGACTCAATCCAGAAACCCCAGGAATGCCATCGCACCCGGGCTTGTTGCCGGTGATTTCATTCAACACCGTATCCCAGAGGATTTCAATTTTAGGGTGATTGAATAAGCGAGTCTGTAATATTTTCTCACTGCGCAGTTCAGAACGGCGGTGGATTAATGTGACCTTGGAGGCAAGGTTGGCAAGATACAATGCCTCTTCAACGGCGGTATTGCCGCCACCGATCACGGCAACGTCTTTGCCACGATAGAAAAAACCGTCGCAAGTGGCGCAAGCAGAAACGCCAAGACCATGGAAAGTTTGTTCCGATTCAAGGCCCAACCAACGCGCCGTTGCTCCGGTGCAGATGATAAGCGCATCGCAGGTGTAAATATCACCATCATCCCCCGTGAGCGTAAAGGGCCGCTTTGAGAGGTCGGCTTTAACGATCGTGTCGCTGATAATAACCGTGCCGACATTGGTGGCTTGTTCTTCCATTTGTTCCATCAGCCAAGGGCCTTGGATGACTTCGGCAAAGCCTGGATAATTTTCGACATCGGTAGTGATGGTCAACTGACCGCCCGGTTGTAGCCCACGGACCATGATGGGGGACAGGTTCGCGCGGGCCGCGTAAATGGCAGCGGTACATCCGGCGGGCCCGGAACCAACGATGAGGGCTTTGGTGTGGCGAGTCGTGGACATCTTGGTCAGTTCTCCAAATAGAATCGGTTCAATATACCCAGTCAAAATAAGGAAGCAATGCCTTTGGGGCAAATCATGTGGTTATAGAAAGTCGCGGACCATCATATTGACGACACCAATGGCTCAATTTCTGAATGACTTGCCTGCGTTCGCCCCAAAATTGCAAGTGTTTCCTGATTGGCGGCGATGAATAATGATGCGGTGCATGTGATTATACTTGATCCAGGCCGCTTGGTCCTATAATCACGCAATACAAAAGGAGACAGAAATTTAATGAAAGACAGCCTGGTTAAACTCGATAGCATTGATCGTCAAATTTTGCRTGACTTRCAAGARRATGGACGGATSACCAATGTCGAATTGGCRCGTCGAGCAGGCATCTCTGCYCCGCCTTGTTTGCGCCGGGTSCGTGCGTTGCAAGACGCTGGTTTGATTCAAGGGTTTCACGCCGATTTAAATGTACGGGCCCTAGGCTTCAACATTACAGTGTTCGCTAGTGTCGCTCTGAAAAACCAATCTGAAAATGACCTTGATGCCTTTGAAGCCCTGGTTAAATCGTGGCCCGAAGTCCGCGAATGTCACATGCTGGCCGGAGAAACTGATTTTTTGTTAAAAATAGTCTCCCCCAACTGGGTTAAATACCAATCCTTTCTCACCAGAAAACTCACTGCAGCAGATAACGTCAGCGGCGTAAAGTCTGCACTCAGTGTGAGAACCACCAAGAACCTGCCTGGGGTGCCTATTGAGGATGAGTAGCCCTTTTCACTGTTCAAATAAGAAATCATCGGATAACTTTTGAGTGGTGTTGAGTTTAATCTAGACCTGTTGCAAAAGTCTGGTGAATCTCTGTTCTATGGTAAAACTTAACCGCACATGGCTTATGTCCAAGTGTCAACTTCGAACGCTGACCAAAGACGAATGTGCGTACAATCATGCTTTGAGCAAGTTATGGGTTCGCGTTGAACACAGCACTGGACCTTTCAAGCGTTTTCGTATTTTGTCAGAAAGATACCGTTATCCCATAAACCGTTATGCTGCTAAAATCAGCACCGTGCCAGGCCTCTTCAACATTCAAACCGGATTCTAAACCCAGAACGGACAGAAAGCGTTGCGCCCGTGTCACCCAGACAGCCCTTTTGCAACGGCTCTAGTGTTATGGTGACGGTGGAAATTTAGAATTTTGGGCTGGACCAGATAACACATAAAAGGTGTTATCATGAACGACATGAGAAAGAGCCGTAAACAGGATCGCCTGCTTGAACATTTTGTTGCAGGCACGACAGCAAGATATGCGGCCTCACTTGTGAACGTCAACTTCAAAACAAGGGCCTCTTATTTTCAGAGATTGCGCGAAATCATCGCGTATCCATTAGATCTGAAAGCCGGCACGGTTTTCGCGGCGAGGTTGAAGTCGATGAAAGCGACTTTGGCGGCAAGCGTAAGGGGCAGCGTGGCTGAGATGCCGCGGGAAAAGTCCCCGTATTTGGCTTTTAAAAGCGAGAGGCAAGGTCTACGCGAAGGGTGGCGGATTCAGGAGTGAAGTGCAACACCTCCCAACACTGTGATAGCGTTGGGGAGATGAAACCAATGAGGTGTTGCCATGACAGAATACGCACCATAG
>JAESSB010000003.1 GCA_016764335.1 Magnetovibrio sp. | reverse complement strand
CCACCGGCGGAATAGAACGTCGAAGACGTTTGCTTGGTCACCAAGGTCTGAAAGTTGACCGTAGTTCCCTTATAACCGATTGTACTCACATTCGTGATGTTATCGGAGATGGCGCTCATGGCGCTCGATTGAGCCGTAAGCCCGGATACACCGGAAAATAATGCACCATATAAGCTCATTGTATCTCTCCTTCAGGTTTTGCGGCACCTTTGTCCGCTTTTATATTTTTGTTATATGGAATGTTCATTACGGCACCGCTGGCGCTGCTGCTGCTGCTGCTGCCGCTGCCGCAGTTGTTGTCGCAGCAGCTGCCATTGTTGTTGCCGCTGCGGTTGTTGCTGCCGCCGCCGCCGCTGCTGCCGCTGCCGCGATAACGGGGATTTTTTGAACATTAAGAACGTTTTCTAGTAGCGTATCAACCGCTCCCATGGAGAGCGTGACGCGGCCGCCTTGGGCGCCCGCACCCGTGACACGGCCATAAACGGTTTGGGCAACATCAATAATCTTCCCTTTACGATCTTTGGCGTTGATCACGGCGGTATAGGGGCCATCTGGAGCTTGAGTGCCATCAGTTTTTTTGCCGTCCCACTGATAGATTTGTTTGCCAGCGTCTTTAACGGCGGCACCGGTCCAAACGGTGGCTCCGGTGGCATCTAGGATCGTCATCGTGGAATCAACAGCCTTCTCTGCCAAATCATAGGAAAACTTACCCTTACCATTTTCAAGGTTAAATGCGCTGCCATTGGCTTCGATGGTGGTTCCCAAATAGTTGACCATTGAAGCAACCTGACTGGTTTGCTGTATACCAACCAGTTTTTCTAAGTTGGCATTCTGATAAATTTGTTGCTCAACGCTGGCAAACTGCACCAACTGCTGGGTGAACTGAGTTGAATCCATAGGCTTGAGAGGGTCTTGGTTTTGCAGCTGCGTCACCAGCATTTTCAAGAACTGATTAAGATCTTTTTCAATCTTGGCTTTRGCCTGTGCAGATTTTGTTTCYGYTGTKGTMGCTTTTGTCTCTACAGCTGTKCCTGTCGCTCTTGCTAAAGCTTGCGCTCTASCKGCKGMWGCTGTGGCTGCATTTGCKGGACTGAGAAGTGACATAKATCTATTCCTTTACGCCGTGATATCKACACGATTATCTGAAATGATTTGCGGTTGCCCAGATTGCATTTCAAGCAACTCATTGAGCGTTGGCTCTAAGACCGGATTAGACAAAGCAGATTTGCCTTGGGCGGTTTCATTCGTTCCGCTGTTACTGCCGTTTTCGCCCCGCATGTTGAAGCTTAGGTCGCCGGAACTTAGGTTCAAGCCAGCGTCACGCAGAGCGCGTTCCAATTCTCGAGAGTCTTGTTTCAACATGTCCATTGTTTCTTTGTTATCAGCACTGATGACGGCCGTAACGCGACCATCTTGGCCCATGTCCAACTGCACATCAATCCGGCCCAAGTGCGCGGGTTTCAGTTGGATGCGGATCGTGTCCACGCCATCACTGATYGCCTTTGCAATTTGAACTTTAACCTGTTCGGTCGGTGTTGAATTCGTTTGGGTCTGCGGCGTTACGGGTGGTTTTGCAACGGTTTGCTGAGTTTGTTGAGTTTGCGGGGCTACGGCCGTGGGCGCTGTGCCCTGGGGCGTTGCTGCACCTTCTGCTCCACCGACCTTGGCCACCTGAGCACCACTGTTTGCACTGCTTGATTGGGCTGTTTTTGCATCGGCGGTATTGGCGGCCAATTTAGCGGCTTCGGCCTGGGCCGTTTGAAACTGAGCGAGTTGTTGGTTTTGCCCTTGAGCATTCGCGCCGTTTTGACCACCCGTATTTTGAGCCAAAACCTGTTGAGCCGGACCTTTAACCGCAGCCTGCACAGAGGTGGGGGTTAAGCCTGCACCTTCCGCTTTAATATTCGCTGGACCCGCAAGACTTGCTGACGGTTTGCTGAYCAATTCWTCMGAYGGCTTGGAGACATTAACGCTGACATTYAARTTTTGATTTGGGCCAATTTTTTTCGCCAGATCRGCGGCCTGTTGCTGGGCAAGRGAAGGGCCTTTTTCTGCGGCGTCTCGGACRCCAGCTTGGACATGCGTATTGGCCGCGTTTTGGGTCTGAGCTGAAGCCGCCTTGCTGTTGGATTTTCCGTCCTTTTGAGCCAGGTCGATGACTTCAGGGGCGTTCTCTGTATTCGCTTGTCCCGCCAGGGCGTTTTGCTTTGTTCCGCCAGCTAGAGCTTTTTGCTTGGTTCCAGAAGTGTCTGTTGTTGCGATGGTGCCTTTTTCGGCTTTGGTGGCGCCTTGTGTTAGGACCTGAGCAATTGCGCCAGTGTTGACCTGTTGAACGACAGCGACTTGACCGTCTGGCGTTGCGGCTCCGTTGGGATCACTATTTTCAGTCGATTTTGCCGCTTGTTCTTTTGAGCCGTTGGTGTCGGAAGAGTGATCAGATGAAGACTGCCCATCATCGGAATTTTTATGCGAGGARTTGTCCCCRCGATCSGTTGGTGCGGTGTCTTGCTGTGCCTCGCGAGGCGCATCAGGTTGCGGACTGTTGTCTTGCACGGGAGCGTCATTGCGCGCTTCAACCGTTTTGTTCCGTTCGCGGGGCTCATTTGCTCCACGATCTGTAGGGGTAGAGGTATCATAGGCTTCTTTTTGAGGCCTGACTTCAGGACGGATGTCCGGTTTTGCCCCCAGTGCGCTGACCAATGAATTTTTGCCATTGCTGATACTGACGTGACCACCTTGTTTCAAACGTTCAGCAACGGCTGCTGAAAAGTCCCCCAACCCTTTGGGACTACCTGCATTCGCTTTGGCACCCGTGCCAGCATCAACATAATTCTTTTTTACAGCTGCAACATCCATTGAATTAAACCCTCTAGTTATAAATTCGTTTGCCTGAAAGAATGCAAGGGCCATGCCAAACTTAATTAAAGATGTTAATCTATTGAAATATAACAATTATATGTATTTACAAAATTGGATACGTGTGGGTCATTCATGTCTAGCTACGCGTATTCTGCCGATTAGGGGGCATAAAATGCCGACCACCTACAGGGGTGTAAAGCCGAAACGATGATCTTAGGTTAAGTGAAGGTGCCAGACCAACGTGGGTATGTGTTATTTTTTTCTTGCAATGTCAGGGTCGTCCACACATGGTCGATACTCTGGTTAAAGGGTTAGAAATGGTGCTCTTAAAGAGGCCAACAAATGAGTATGGATAGGACGGTTTAGATGAAAATTCTTGTCACGGGTGGGTGTGGATATAAGGGGTCTATTTTGGTGCCTAAATTATTGGCACAAGGTCATCAAGTCGATGTTCTGGATATTATGTGGTTTGGCAAYTTCCTMAARCCGCATSCCAACCTSRCGGTTATYGCAGGCACGGTTTTGTCACCAGAAACRATCTGTTTGGATGGTGTCGATGCCATYGTTCACCTTTCATCKGTGGCGAACGATCCTTGTGGTGACTTAAATCCTACGCTGACCTGGGAAACCAGTGCCCTTGCGACCATGCAACTGGCCGATAAAGCGGCGCGGTGTGGTGTAAAACAGTTCATATATGCTTCATCGGGAAGCGTGTACGGGATCAAGGATGAAGAGCACGTTACGGAAGACCTCGAACTCAAACCCATCACGGCCTACAATAAAACCAAGATGGTTTCAGAACGCGTTTTGCTGTCTTATATGGATGATATGAAAGTGCAAATTCTTCGCCCCGCAACCGTTTGTGGGTTGTCTCCTCGGATGCGTTTGGATGTGTCGGTTAACCTTTTAACCATGGCGGCCTTAACTAAGGGGGTAATTACCGTTTTTGGCGGCCAGCAAACGCGCCCGAATGTGCATATTGAAGATATTACGGATGTCTATTTGCACTTTCTTGCAAACCCCGACATTACAGGGATTTATAACGTTGGTTTTGAGAATATTTCTATTCTCGATATCGCCAAAATGGTTACAGAATTCGTGCCGGCAAAGATTGTGGTTACGGCCTCCGACGACCCACGTTCGTACCGGGTCAATTCAGATAAACTGTTGGCGACCGGGTTCAAGCCTTTGAAAACGGTCARAGATGCGATTGGTGAAATCGTCRCCGCMTACAATGACGGAASCCTTAAAGAYGAGCCATGYTTTCATAATCTAACGTGGATGCAAGACAAGGTGATGAAATGAAGGTCGTTGTTTTAGGAAGTAACTCATTTTCCGGGGCGAGCTTCGTTGATTTTGCGCTGAACAAGGGGGCGCGCGTGTTYGGTCTTAGCCGTTCCGCAGAGCCACACACAGCCTTTTTGCCGTACCGTTGGTCGGGCAAGGATCAAAATTTTAGCTTCTACCCTTATGATATGAATAAGCATCTTGAYGAMATTATCCAGTTGGTAAAAACAGAACAGCCRGACTATTTCGTCAATTTTGCGGCGCAAAGYATGGTTGGGCAAAGYTGGGATCACCCCGAAGATTGGTTTCAAACAAATGCTGTTTCCACGGTGTCTTTGCACAATCGTCTGCGCAAAGACTGCGACGGGTTGAAGCGGTTTGTTCATGTCACAACCCCAGAGGTTTATGGCAGTACCGATGGTTGGATTAAGGAAGATACGCCTTATAACCCAAGCACCCCGTACGCGGTGTCCCGTGCGGCGGGGGATATGTCGCTTAAGACCTTCGTTGATGCCTATGATTTTCCCGCCGTATCGACGCGCGCGGCTAATGTTTATGGTCCGGGTCAGCAACTTTACAGGATTATTTCGCGGACTATTCTCTATATCCGTTTGGGCAAGAAGCTTCAACTGGACGGCGGGGGCCACTCGGTGCGCTCCTTTATTCACATCAATGACGTTTCAAACGCCACCTGGAAAGTGATGTTGGACGGAAAAGTGGGCGAAACTTATCATATTTCCACGACTGAAACGGTTTCCATCCGCGAACTGGTTGACCGTATTTGTGTGAAAATGGGCGTGAATTTTGATGATGTGGCTGAAGTGGTCGGCGAACGCTTGGGCAAGGATGCCGCCTATATGCTGGACAGCACAAAAATACGAAATACGTTGGGCTGGTCCGATAAAGTGACCCTCGACCAAGGCCTAGAGGACTGCATTTCTTGGGTTGATAACAACATTGAAGACCTGAAACAACAAGACTTCAACTATATTCATAAGCCATGACTTGCATGGTTTGATGCTCACATTCGGGGCATTACCGCTTGACCATTGCMGWACAAACTTTCATCTTTGGTCGACCACGCATAMGAYKACGTTTCAACAAAGGGGTAAAGATGTGAGTGATGCATCGACGGCGGTCTATTTTGAAGAAGAAATCACKTCTGATATTTCAAGATTGGACAATTTAGTTCGTGAGGCCTCTTTTGAGCTGGGCTTGACSTATTGTTTAGAATTTATCAACAAACACCCGGGCCGTGGTGAAGGCTTTTTTTATGCGGGCGTGCTGAATTATMAGATGGGMCTGTTTGGSCAGTCGATGGAGATGTTGAGCAAGGCTCATGCTCTTGATCCCGATGTGCGAGAATATGCCCTGGCTTTGTCTGGCCTGTATGCCAAATCGGACGAATTGAACGATGCCCTTTATTTTGCAAAAGTTGGTGCGGCGAATGAGCCCAACGTCATTTTAGATGCGGCCCTGACCGAAGACTTGCGTGACTTTATTGCAAGCACGTTGAACGCGGATCCAAAAAAACACTACGTGCAAGCGATGATTTCTTACAATATGCACGATTTTCCAAAGGCCGTGGCGGAGTGCGAGCAGGAGTTAAAACTAAATTCACGCTTTGTGCCAGCCTATGCGTTGATCGGAAAGTCCCTCATAAAATGCGGAAGTTATGAACGCGCACTGATGGCCTTTCAAGCGGTTCTTGATCTTAACCATGAACATCCCAAAGACCGTCAAAATGAAGACGAAATCGCTGTCTTTCAGGCGGAGTGCTACCTCCATTTAGGGTGTCCCGATGAAGCCCTGAACGCCATTTCTGGACTTTTGAAAAAAGATAATATAACCGTTGAAATATTATCCGCCGTTACGGGCTTGTTGGTGTTTGTTGGTGATGATGAATGGGCAGAGGTTAGGGACTTTTGCCGCACGTGGACAAAACGACTGCTTGCGGGCAAGGACCGCTATTTTCCTTTAGACCCCCGCAAAAGCGACCGTATCCGCATTGGTATTCTAACCGATAAGGCTTTTGAATGCCATGAGGGACGGGCCCTAGAAGTTTTTGCGAAACAGTATGATCGACGTATTTTTGACTGTTTCCTYTATGTYCAAAATGTYGTGGRTKMWSSMMKWWMAMRWRSWYKTTYYRGWWYAWYRWYGGGGGGGCGTGATGTGTTTGATATTGACGACAAAACGCTCGCGCTGATTATTAAACGGGACGAGATTGATGTCTTGATTGATATGTGTGGCTTTGGCGAAAACCAACGGCTCAACTTAATTGCGCATCAACCCGCACGGGCACAGGTCAGTTGGTTGGTTTCCCCCGTCATAGAAGGACAGCCTGGCATTGATCGTCTATGGCACCAAGATACAACGATGGAGGCATTCGAAGGCGTTCCCATCGCCATCGGCTCCCTGCAAGGTTATGGCAACGTGACAGATTTGCCGGCCCATGAAAATGAGGGGGTGACCTTTGGTGCACGTTTAGATCTGAGCTATATCACACCAGAAATTGCCGCCATGTGGGGGCTGCTGATCTCTAACGTTGAAGGCTCGCATTTGAAATTAGGGCTGGTTGATGACGTATCGCAAATCGTGATGGACCGTTTGAATACACTGTTTGAACCGACAGGAATTCTGGATCGTATGAGCTTGGATGCTCCCGCAGGCGATCGCCCGGTTAAAGGTGCATTCTTTGAGGGTATCGACATATTATTAGGCCAGCCCACGACGAATGCCGCCGCCGACTTTATTGATGGATTGTGGAGCGGCGTACCCTGTCTTTCCATCCCACCGGATCGAAACGTTTCCTATTCGGGGCGTGACATCGTGGCCGCATCCGCAGACGCCGTTTGGAACGCGGGTGATGCACTTGAATTTGTGAAACAAGGGGGTGTATTGGCATCCGATCTTGATGGTTTAGCTCAATTACGTTCAAATTTGAGGAGCCGGGTTGCGGCTTCATCGTTGTTCGATGGCGTTGCGTTTGCCGACCAATTACAGGGGCGGCTGATTGAGGTTGTCAATTGGTCTAGGGAACATGATGGTGAAACCAAATGAGCACGTTAAATAACACTATGTACGAAAGCAGCCTTGGTTTTTTTAAGGACAACTTCCCTGTTTTATACGCAAAAATGAAGGATTATAAGCCTCAGGCAGAGCTTGTGTTTGATGAAAATGGAGACCCGGACATTATCTTTCAGGGGACCTCATTCTATAAGCAAAGTGCCGTAACGCACGCTAAAAAACAGTTGAAAAAATATAGTGCGAACCCCACACGCGTCAGCATGGCACCGTTAAGTGTGGACAGTATTGATAAGGATTCCAGCCCCGCGTTAAAGAATGTGTTTGAACGTGCCGACAAGGCTGGCATTACATTTGGAAAAACGCAAACCACGCTGACGGCCTATCACGTTGTGTCGCTTGGCTTTGGTTTGGGGCAGCACATTGAAGGCTTGATTGAAATAACACAGTGCCGAAACCTCATTCTTGTTGAGCCAAACTTTGAATTTTTATACCAGTCTCTGTTTGTGTTCGATTGGCRGAAATTCGGCGATACGTGTCGGGCGAATATGCGGTGGTTTCATATTTTGACGGACCGTAATCCGGATAAAACCTTAAATGATCTGCGTGTGATTTATATGCGGTACGGCCCGCCATTTTTTGATGGTATGACGGTTTATGAACATTACACCAACCCCTTGTTTGAACCGTTGAAGCATTTTTTCGAAAACGAAGCCGACATGCTTTATTCGGGGCTTGGTTATTTTGATGATGAACTGAATATGCTTGGCAATACGTACGGCGTTTTATCATCAGGAAAAGAATACATCATTGATTGGAGCCGTGAAAATCCGGGGTTCCCCGTCTTTATTATTGGGTCGGGGCCATCCTTGGATGACGCGTCTGAATTTATCCTTAAAAATCAGGACCGAGCCATTATCGTTTCTTGTGGGACATCGTTGGGCGCGTGCTTGCGCTTGGGGGTGAAGCCTGACTTTCATATTGAAATGGAACGAGGACAGGCTCAAGTCGATCTTCCAACTGCGTTGCAAAAAGACGGATATGATCTTGATGATATCTGGCTTATCGGGTCCACGACTTTGCTGCCAGGGATTAAAGATATTTTCAAAAAACGGGCCTTTTTCTTTCGTCAGCCCCTCAGCAGCTATCCTCAGTTTTCTGGATTGCCCAATCAATGTTTGCGCTACCCGTCTCCATCGGTCACGAATTCGGGGCTAAGCTTTGCTCAAGACGTTGGGTTTAAAGAGTTCTACTTCTTTGGCCTTGATTTGGGTTTTAAAGACCCAAACTGTCATCATTCTTCAGCGACGTCGTATCAATGGGCCTGGACAGAACTCTATGACCGAACGTTCTCTGGTARCTTTGGCGGCTCAGTTTTATCCAACCATTTTTACGGCTGGATTAGGGACGGTCTTGAAGGTGCAATCAGAGATTTATCGTATGGCATAAAATACTTTAATTGCTCCGACGGTGCAAAAATAGATCATGTGATTCCCCTGTTGGCGGAATGTGTGTCTTTGCCGGAACCCAAGAAAAGTAAACAACAAGCCGTGTTGGACATTACGTCACGTTTTACGGCCTATTCACGCGAACTTTTTGAAAGCCATTGGGATAATGGTGCTCTTGCTCAAAAAGTACAATCTTTGGTTCATGACCTGGTTCAGGCGATTGAAGACCATCCCAACATGTTTGATAAAAAGTATGCCCAAGAAATCATGATTATTCTAGGTCTTATGGAATTCACAAAAGCAGACAGAATGCTTGTGCAAGGGACCGTGATGCAAGCCGTTATGGCGCTTGAATACTATCTTGACCGCGTCGAAGACGAAGCACGGCATGAGGATTTTGCCGAAATTGTGCGCGAAGAGCTCATAGCCTGCATACAGAGACTCGCCGTTGTCGCGACCGAAGAAATCGCAATCCTTACGGCAACAGGACGCTTGGGTGAACGTTATGACGCGGCTGTTATTGAAAATGATCCAACGTATAAGCCAACCCCGACCGTCGTTGATGAATAAGGTGTATTTTAGTGTTGCATTGTTTGGATTTATGAGGCAGTATAATAATTGCAGTTTGAATTACAAGAAATGTAAAGATAACTGTTGGGCAGAATTGCTCATTGTTTCATATCTCTAGAATAGAGGAATACGATTATGGCTAATGTAACACTCTCTGCCGCTGTACGTGGCAGTCTCCTTTCGCTCCAAAATACAACAAAGCTGATCGAACAAACGCAAAACCGTCTTTCAACAGGTTTGAAAGTTAGTTCTGCGATTGATGATCCGGTCTCTTTCTTCCAAGCCAAGACCCTTACGGATCGCGCATCTGATTTCGCTGAAAAGAAAAACGGTATTGGTCAAGGYATTAGTACTGTGACYGCGGCTATTGATGGCCTTGCGGCTGTTGAAGCCTTGGTTCGTCAGCTTAAAGGTATTTCACAAAGTTTAAAATCGGCGACGGGTACCCAGTTTACGGATTTGATTACGCAGTATAATGATCTGCGTAGTCAAGTTGATCTGTTAACCGCAGATGCCACATATCAAGGTGTCAACTTGATTAATGGTACGGGCCAAACCCTTACGACCGAATTTTCGGGTCTTGCGACTTCRAAACTTWSYGTTWCATCTGTTGATGTYCGTAATGATGGCTTGAACATTATTGCWGTGACAAACTTGACYGCKGGTTCTACGGCTGGCTTTAACTATGACACGATCGTCACAGCGACAACAATCAGTGCAGGTAGTACCATCTCAACGACTTATGTGGGTGCAACGAAGTTGTTGACGGCTGGCGCAGCTTTCTCTGTGGCGTATGGTGGTCAAACTCTGACCATTAATGTTTCGGCGGGTGGCAGCGTGAACGTGGTTCACGGKACGGCCTTTACCTTCACCGTTGGTACCTCTGGCACGACTTCTGGTGGTTCTGGCGCTGCAACGGGCGTTACAGCTACACTTGCTGGAGCATCGGCTGCTATCGCAGTCGCGGCTCAAGTCGGTAAGTTGTATGTTCAAGCTGGAACAACGACGACCGTTGATCAAGTGCTTACAGATTTAAGCTCGGCTTTGACCACGCTGCGGTCTAACGCCTCTAGCTTGGGTAACAACGTTGCCCTTCTGAACACACGTCTTGACTTTACGGCTAAATATACGGACACCCTTGATGCTGGTGGTTCTAAATTGACATTGGCCGACATTAACGGTGAAGGTGCTAACCTTCTTGCTTTGCAAACGCGTCAACAGCTTGGTATTCAAGCTCTATCGTTTGCTGGTAAAGCTGAACAATCCGTGTTGGGTCTGTTCCGTTAATCAACCAAACAGAATTGAGACCGTCGTCTCGGTTCAACTTTAGCCCCCCATTGGTTACACCGTGGGGGGCTAATTTATTGATCAGGTACCTATGAATAAGAACATAAAGACTTATTCTATTTTTCACTTGAACATGTCGTTTTCTTCGATTGAAGAAAGCGATCGTTCGGTTGTTCTTGCGCGGTGTTACTGGCCGCTGCTTAACCTTATTGAAGCCGGTTATCCTTTGGCGATTGAAGCGACCGGGCTCACGTTGGAACATATAAACAAGGTTGATAAGCTTTGGATTAAAAAGCTGAAAGAGCTTGTGCACAAAGGGAAATGCGAGTTTATCGGGAGTGGCTACAGTCAACTTATAGGCCCACTGGTGCCGCACCGCATCAATGTCGAAAATTTACGAGCCGGCCAGATGGTCTATCAAGATTTATTGGSTGTAACGCCCGATATGGCCTTGGTTAATGAACAAGCGTATTCTCCAAGCCTTGTCGATATTTACCTGGAAGAGGGCTATAAATCTATCATTATGGATTGGGCAAATCCATATAGTCATCACCGCAAAGATTGGTCCCCGAACTGGCGTCATTATCCACAAAAGGCACTGGGTGTAAGCGGCAAGACCATTTCATTGATCTGGGTTGATTCCATACCCTTTCAACGCTTTCAACGTTATGTCCACGGTGAAAGCGATATTGAGGACATGTTTGAATATTTGGCGGTGAATCAAAATGACGAAGTCATGGGACTTGCGTTGTATGGGAATGACGCTGAGATTTTTGATTATCGGCCGGGTCGTTTTGCCACAGAGCCAGCGATTGAGACCGAAAATGAATGGGCGCGCATTCACGAATTACTGGATGCAATGAGCCGTCAAGGCGATTTTGAATTTGTACATCCCAGTGCGATTTTAGCCCTGACCAAGTCGGGTGATTCCAACAATATTTTATCATTGGAAAGTCCCGACGATCCTGTGCCCGTTAAAAAACAACCCAAATACAATATCCTACGGTGGGCTGCAACGGGACGGGATGATGTGTGCGCAAATACGGCCTGTTGGCGGGTTTTTTATCGTTTACAAGCTAACCCGAAAACGCCAGACAAACACTGGCGAACGCTCTGTGAATTGTGGAGCAGTGATTTTCGAACGCATATAACGCAAGTGCGGTGGCGAGACTTTATTTCAGAGCTTGCAGATTTTGGGGCCTTTGGTGAGCGTCATGCTGTTTTTTCCCGTGAAGAAGATGCTCATCGACTGCGCAATGGCGACGTATTAGGGTTTAGCGTTTTCCAGGACAAACGTCACCTTACCCTTAAAAGTCCATCAGGGACTCTGCGCCTCCGCTTGATGCGCGGCCTAGCGATTGAAGGTTTTTGGCCGAATGGCGACGATCAAAGTTTATACAGGACAATCCCCCATGGGTATTTTTCTGACATTAATTTTGGTGCAGACTATTATTCGGGCCATTTGGTTGCCCAAATTGTTGGCCGTCCACAGGTGACGGACTTAGAGAAAATTGAGCCAAAAATTTTCTATGATCCGGATGGTCGCTTTATTGATGTTGAAGCTCAGGTTTCGACGYTGGCGGGGCCATTATTTAAACGTGTACGTTTTTTTGCCAACAGCCCCCGCGTTGAAGTTCGCTATCGCGTGGATTGGCTTGAAGGGGTTCAAGGCTCCCTTCATTTTGCAAACGTGACCCTTAATCCTGCGGGCTTTGATCGATCAAGCTTGTTTTACGCCGTGCATAATGGTGGCGAGCATATGGAACGTCATTCTCTGGCTGAACAAGATGTTGACCATATGCGGGCCCCATCGTTTTTGGTTTCTGCACGTACGGCAACGGGTATGACAGAAGGACGCCTCATCATTGGGGATSATAAACGTCGAATTCTATTGGAATGCCCCAGAGACATTGCCGCTATGCCAGCGATGGTTACGTGTAAGGCCGTAGATGATAAATTCTATTGTCGTGTGGCCTTTTCGGCTCGTGAAGTTGACGATACCGCAAAGGAAGGCCCATTTCTTCCAATGCCGGGGCGTTCTGAATTTATGTATTCCATGACCGCCCTGGATGCTGACGAGCCTTTGGGTTAACTTTATTTGTATTGAGATTGCTGTGATATGGATGTCCTTGATCGCTTTTTAGACACGGCAAAACGGTTGCCCAATCACATATCCATAAGTGATGGCGATGTCCAGGTGACCTATGGACAATTGGCTGAACGCGTCGGTCGAATGGCTTGCGATATTGGTGTGAATGAACACCCCAAAGTTTTGATATACCTTTCACAATGCTGCGATTCCTATGGTGCAATGTTTGCGACTTTAATGGCGGGAGGCTATTACGCSCCCGTYAATATAGAKGCTCCTTTGGCGCGACAACGGCTTGTTATTGATCAATTTTGTCCTGATGTGGTTGTCACAAGTTCCCGCGCTCTTGAAAAAGGAGGGCTCACAGATCAAAGCTTTGGCTCGGCGCATGTTGTTGATGTAGATGATTTGGGGCATGGCACAATGGCTGAACCCCGTCCCCCCCATGAACTTGCTTATGTCATGTTTACGTCGGGGTCAACAGGTGTGCCCAAAGGGGTCATGGTTGGACGTCAAGGTCTTGGCCATTATATTGACTGGGCCATCGAAGCTATGGCGGTAACGCCCCAAGATAAATGGTCGCAGTTTCCCCCAATCTCATTTGACTTAAGCGTGTTAGATATATACGGCGCTCTATGTGCAGGGGCCACGCTGTACCCGTTTGTTCAACAAATTGATCGTATGATGCCAGCCTTAGGTATACAGAAATTTGGCCTGACCATTTGGAATTCCGTGCCCAGTGTGGTGGGCATGATGGCGCAAGCAAAACAACTGACCGCCGCCAATTTGAAGACGTTAAGGCTTGCGACATTTTGCGGTGAACCCTTATTCTCTCAACATGTTGAAGGTCTGTTTGGCGCAAATCCAGACCTTCAAGTGCACAATACATACGGACCAACAGAGGCAACGGTTTCTTTCACCCTTATCCCTTTGACCCAGGGTAGCTTTCGTAATCATTGCACGGCAACCGTGGCTTTGGGTGCCCCCATAACGGGAATGGATTTGCACTTGGTGGGAGGGGCGGATGAAAACGAAGGTGAAATCGTCATCACTGGGCCTCAGGTCGCTAAGGGCTATTGGGGTAAACCGGACCTTAGCAAGAAGGTTTTTCGAAGTTTGACGGTTTCAGGCCAAGACCATATCGCTTATTACACAGGGGATTGGGCCGTACGCAAAAATGGGGATCTATATTTTATGTCGCGTATAGATTCTCAGGTCAAAATTCATGGGTTTCGCGTCGAACTTGAAGATGTAAACGCAGCCGTCAGAAATATAGTTGCTTGCGATGTCAGTTCBGTGGTCGTTGAAAATGATCTBCATTGCTTTATTGAGAACDTAGAGAGCACCTCATTTGATCCAATTTCAGTGGTGGACAGCTTGCGGAAACATTTGGAAAATTACGCCATTCCCAAGTTTTTTCATCAAGTTGATAGCTTGCCCAGAAACGTTAATGATAAGATCGACTTGAAAGCCCTTGAAGATCGCGTCCAGAAAGGCGCAAAGGTGTAAATAAAAAGGAAGTCGCCACATGTTAAAGCCCCCATTTGAGCTGGTTTCTGAAGCGCTGGGATGCAAGCAAGACAGCCTGAGTGAAGAAAGTGGGCTGAATGTCCACCCCATGTGGGATAGCCTGGGCCACCTGAATGTTATGATGGCCTTAGAAGAACTCTATGGCGTTCAGATTGATAACGATGGAATTCAGGTTCATCAAAATATGGCTGGTATTTTGCGCACCTACCTAAGTCTACAAAAGGAAACTCATGCCCATTCCAYTGATCACTGATCAAGACCTAGATAGGTATTTTTACGACCTTGGACTGCGGTCCGGACATCATGTTTTGGTGCATAGCCGTCTTTTGTCGTTGGGCTTATTGGAACGTGGCGCGGTCAGTGTATTTGARGCGTTRCAAAAAGCCGTTGGCCCAAAKGGGACTTTGGTRTTYCCATCTTTTAACCTGTATATGYCGGATGRATATRTCTTYGATCCCAAGGAAACRGCTCCTCAAGGTATGGGTAGCCTAACGGATTATGTCTGGAAACTTGGGGGATGGGTGCGCAGTGCATGCCCGATCCATAGCCACATCGCAATGGGCAACAAAGCACACCTTCTGTCCGAGGTCAGCGGGACGGTATCGTTGGGCGACGGTTGCGACTTTCAAGTTTTCCATGACCATAAATTTCATATGCTGATGCTTGGCTTGTCTTATAACGAAGGGGCTAGTTATATGCATTRTGTCGAATATCTGATGAATGTCCCTTACCGTGTGCCTTTGAAGTTGCCGCGTCGTCGTCGGGATAAAAAAGGGGCCGTTCATGATGTGTTGGTAGATTATTATGGTCGTCCCAGCACAGAGCTTGAAAAAGGCAATACAGGTCGGTCTTATCTGGAAAATTATGATCGTGTTGAACAGAAAATGACAGAATGTGGGCTTTTAACGTCAAAACCCTGCACCTTTGGCTATAGCACTTATACAACGATTGAAAATGCGCACAATTGTGCTGTAGAAATGGTCGAAAACAATCCCTATATTATGGTTATAAAAAACGCGGAGGGTGCCTGATGTTATCTCCAAAAATTGCCCTGATCGGCCATGTCGTCCCTTCGGCTGTTTCGTTCCCCCTGTCTGACAATGCCAGACGCGCGAAAACCGAGGTGCAGGTCTTTAATTACACACGTGTGGTTACCGAAGATAATCGTCTTGTCGATCACGTTGCCTATTTGAAAGAACAAAAAGGCTTGCCGCCAGAAACGCCTTTTACGGTCTGGGAAATGTTCCTTTGTGCGCAAGTCCTACTGGCCTCGATGTTGAGGAAAAACGGCTTTACCGTCAAAGTCATTAATTATATAGACGACCATAATGCCGAAAAAGTCTGGGCCGAAATGCATGAATTTGCGCCCGATATCATTGCCGCATCAACGACTTTTGTCTTGACGCCAAAACAATTTATAGAACTTGGCGCGAAGCTTCGCACCCAGTTCCCCGATACCTTTATGATGGTCGGAGGACATCACATCTTTGCCAAGCTGTTGCGCGAAAGTGACGATGCTGCAAAAGCTTATCTAAAGGATAGTGGCTTTGATGCATTGGTGGTTGACCCGCAGGGGGAACGCGCAATGTTGCAAGTCGCACAAACATTTCCGGGCAAACTTAATGGTATCCCTAATCTTGTGTTTACGGATGGAACGAACACTTACGTTACCGAACGCAAGGGCGAAGATAACGATATCAACTTCACGTTGGCGACCTTTGACGATGCCGAACCTGGCGCAATGGCGAATATTCGCACCGCGCGGAGCTGTTCGTTCAAATGTGCTTTTTGCTCTTACCCGTCGATTGCAGGCCCGTTGGCAGCCTTATCCATGGACAATGTGCGCCTTACCTTGACGCGTGTCATGGAGGCAAAATTAAGTGCGGTCTTTTTTGTCGATGATACCTTCAACGTCCCGAAGGATCGATTTGAAGAATTACTTGATGTCATGTTAGAAATCGGTTTTGACGTGCCGTGGTATTCCTTTATMCGCGCTCARTATATTGATGAAGGCATTGTTGMAAAAATGAAGAAATCKGGCTGTGTGGGTGTGTACTTGGGGATCGAGTCTGGTTCAAATGACATTTTGAAAGCCATGAAAAAAGGCGCAATTATCGAATTTTACCGGCGCGGAATTGCTTGGTTAAAGCAGGCTGGAATTTTGACCGTGGGCTCTTTTATCATGGGGTTTCCCGGCGAAACGGAAGAAACCGCCGATATTACAGGCCGTTTTATAGCAGAGTCGGGTTTAGACTATTACTATATTCAACCGTTTTATTACCTTCACCAYACGCCSGTACAAGACCGTGCAGAAGAATATGGACTAAAAGGCGARGGAGCATTTTGGTCTCATAACACCATGAATTGGACCGAAGCCAATGCGCACGTCAGTCGATTRTTTATGGACATCGAAAATATCACCTTCATCAATCCAGATTACACCCTGTGGGAAATCGCTTACCTGCATTCAAAGGGCATGTCTCTAGACGAAATTAAGGCTTACCGCCAAGACATCAACGCAATGACCCGTAAGCAAATGTCCAGGTTTGGCCTAACGGATCCAGGCGTGACCAGTCGTTCAGGGGGGTGAAATGGGTTTCAGTAGCCCACATTTCAACAGACGCTCTAAAACATCATAATAGTCGCTGATGGGGCGATTCATGCGTTCGGCAATGTCGAGCACAGTATGTTCGCCATCCGAATAGGCATAAAGGTCGCGCAACGGGCGGATGTCTAYGCCCGAACCCACGGTATCAATTTTGGGGTAAAGGTCATATTTCCCAAAGTGCGGTTCGCACGGGATTGTCGCCAAAAAATGAGCATCAGTTTCGATGGCTTGGATGCACTTTTGTAAAACCTCAAACGAACCTTGTAAGCCCTTTGCAGAGATGAYGCTCAGGTCATCCAATGAGGTGTGGTATTCCGGATAGGTGCCGAATTTTGATCGACAAAAAGTCGCCACGGGAAGATTGACCCCGGGGCTGCAATATTGCCGCTCGTCACTGCCCCTGTTGGTGAAGTCATAACAATCATAGTTACCCGCATGGTGATGCAGAACGTGGCGAAGAATGCGGTCGGCATATGTGTTGCCCAGCCGCGATTCCAAATATGAATAGGCGCGCTCATCGCCAACACAAGTGATCTGGAAACCGGCAATGGTTTTGTTCTTCATATGTTCTAAATTGCGACTAAGATAAACGATGGAGCCGATGGTTTCGGGGACAAAAACCAAGCGATACGTATGTTTCAACTTTTGTTTGGCAAGCCAACGCCCAAGCGCCATCACAACAGCCGGACCGGACAATTCATTGTTGGCCATAGACGGATGACAAATGTAGGTGGATAACAAAACTTCTGTGGGGCTTTTTCCGGGAATAATCAATTCCCCATATGACAAGTGACCGGGTTTCAGGGATGCATCAACAAAGGCCCGGTAACGGCCAGGCTTCATTTTTTGACGCTCATCATGGGACAAGCAAAATCCCCAGCCTTTTTGATAGTAACTGGTGATGTACGGAATTGCCGTGGGCTTGTCTTCAAGAGAGTACAGATGGGGCTGCAGATCTTCCCAAGTCATCCACGTGTCTATGGGTGTTGAATAGCCGACAAGGTGGAGGTTTTGGACGCTAAAATCAGCGAATYTATGGCCGTCTTCATCTTCCAAATAAGCCGMCGTAACGTTCCATTCATCGGGAACCACCCAATCAAAAGCGGGGGTTCCGGATGCGATTTCATGAATGGTAAAATTGGGGAGACGGTCTTGAATATAAACCAACGTTTCCCGCAACCCATTTCCGGTAATGGATCGGTTAAGCGGCATAAGGTCGCGACACCAATCGTACATCTCATCACCAATGACACCATTGTTTATGTGATCGTGGTCGCTCATCGTATTGGTCCATTAAGGTGCGTTAGGCGGGAAGCTGCGGATTGCTCGCCGTATCTGCGCCAAATCGTCCGCGGGTGACCATGTCGCGGGTCTGCTTGCGAATAGCCTGCATGTCTTCTTCGCTGATTGCCCAAAGCTCGGTCAAATGTTTCCGTTTTTCAGGCGTTTCAAAGTTAATGCGATCCCATTCATAGGCGCGCAGAATGGAAATGTCTTCGGCGGTCCATTCGTCAGATGTAATTTGGCTAAAGCGCCAATCCACACGAGCACCGCCGTCTTCATCCGATATAGCGCCAATGTCGGTTGCCATTTCCCATAACCTTGTTCCCTTTAACGGAACGGCGACGAAAAACTTTACGTAATCTGCCCCGCTGTTTTCGGCAAAGGTAATGGTTTCGCGAATTTCAGCCCAGGTCTCGCCTGGAAAGCCAATAATGAAATTGGAAATGACAAACAATCCGGCATCCCGAATTTTTTTGATTAAAGGTTTGACGCTTTCCAACTTAATGGGTTTTAGGACGATGTCGTTCATCACCCGCTGACTGCCGCTTTCGATGGCAACGTTAATGCCGGTACAGCCCGCGCGGACCATTAAATCTAACATTTCATCATCAAGCGCAAAAATGGCAAAGGCACCGACGATAAATTTAAGGTTTAAGTCTCGATCAATAATTTGCCGTAGAACGTTTTTGAAGAATTTCTTTTTAATAACAATATTGTCATCGTCGATCAGAAACGATTTCAAACCATAACGGTCACGCAGGTAAATCAGTTCATCAACGACTTTTTCTGCGGATGGGGCACGTACCTTTTTGCCGCTGATTTCTTCGACCTGGCAGAATGAACACCCAACGGGGCAACCCCGCGTGATAACCAGGCGAATATAGGGCATTTCGGGCGGACGAAGAGGCCCTGATCGCGGTCCAACATTGACATAGTCTTCCATACGCACCAAGTCGTAATTGGGCATGGGAAGGGCGTCTAGGTCRTCRACGATRGCCTTGGSCTGAACCACAAGTTTATCACCGTCACGATAAACGAGGCCGATGGTCGGACGGTCGCCTTGGCCTTCTAGAAACCGCAACAAATCCCGCAGGACATATTCGCCATTGCCGATGACGGCATAATCAATGCCTGGATCTGACATAACGTCATCGTATTCGATGGTGACATGTACGCCACCTGCAATAATGACAGGYTCGGGCAGACGYTCACGCAAGGCCGCAACGGCGGTGTGCAAAGTGTCTTTGTATTCGGTTGAAAGGATCGAAATACCTATATAGGTCGGGTGAGCAGCCTCGACCTTGTCAACGAATTCTTCAAGGCTCATGTCATAAAATTGAGCATCGATGATTTCAACATGAACATCGTCTTCCACCATTGCGCCCAACAGACACAATAAGGAAGGGTTCAAATTCCAGTTCGTTTGAAAGTCTTCTTTAACCCATTTTTGATTTGGGTACGCGAGAACAATCGTTTTCTTCGTGTTCATCGGGTCGCCTCATATATTGTGTTCTACATTTCAGCAAAATTACGGTGCTATTCTGCACACTTCTTTATATGCTATTTTTGTAAAAATTTCACATAAGAAATCTTCTTTTTTTATGACTATTTGCTAATGGGGCTACAGGTTGTAGAATATCACAAGATTGTGCAGAAGCATTTGAACCAAATCCAGAAGGGAAGGGGCGTTTTTAGAGCCCCTCGCTGAAATGAAAAAAATCCTTATTGTCGTGCCACCGATCACCAATCCCGAAAGCGATGGAGGGGTTATTGCGAATCGACCCGATTTTGAAACGCGCCGTCTCGTTTCGCCGATTGAGCCCTTGACGGCAATCTCAGACCTTAAAAAACGCGGATTTACCACCAGCTTTTTCGATATGGGCGCGGTGGGTGAGCAAAGGTATGACAAGCTTTTTGCGCATATTGAAAAGTTCAAGCCAGACGCGATTGTCTTGATGCAAGCCATTTTGACCTTTGCGACGGCGATGGATTGGGATGGAGCACGGGCCTTTGAAACGGCCCGAAAAAGCAATCCCACGATCATTCGTGTTTTGACCGGAAATTATGCAACCAACTACCCCGGCAAGGGCGTCGAAAGCGGTGTGTGTGATTATTCGATCCGCGGAGAAGCCGAGCTTACCGTCGGAGACCTGTTGAAAGCCCTGAGCGATCATGAAGATATTGGCCGTATTGCCGGTGTTTCCTATCAAGATAAATCGGGTGCCACCTTAGTGAACGAAGCGTATCCATCTGTTATTCTGGCTGATCTGCCATTACCAGATTATGACAGCTTAGATGCGCTTCATAAGGCGGGGTATCAAGATGTTTTGGAAAAGGGGAAAATCCGTTTTCCGGAACACGGTTCAAGCTATCGTGACATTATGACATCGCGAAGTTGTATTTTGCGGTGCTCCTTTTGTTCAGTTGCGCCTTTGCGGGGGCCGCGCCAAAAATATCGGCGCAAGCCTATGGGGATGATTATCGAYGAAATCAAACAAGCGATGGATCAGGGCGTTGAAGAAATCCATTTCTTTGATGACCTGTTTGCCACAAGTGAAGCCGATATCATGGAATTCACCAATGCGATGGTCAAACATAACCTAAARTTTCCATGGTTCGTGGCGCAAGGCATGCCTTTGTGGCCTTTAACGCCGGATGCCTTGGCTGCGATGAAAGAAACGGGCATGTATCGGATCATTTGCCCGTTTGAATCGGGCAATGACCGCGTGCTTAAAAATGTGTGTGGGAAAATTCATTCATCGGTGGATCATCATCATAACGTTGCCGTGTGGGCGCGGGCTTTGGATTTGGAAGTGATTGGAATGTTCGTGGTCGGCATGCATGGCGAGACGCGCTATGAAATCCGCGACAGCCTTAAATTTGCCGAAGATCACTCAGAAATTGACTATTCGGTCTTTTCCATTGCGACCCCATTGGTGGGGACAAGGCTGTTGCGTAATGTGATGAGAGACAGCCGCATGGAAGACCCAAATCAAATCAATAAGGTCATTAAACGGACCGTGGGTTTGTTCGAAACATCGGAATTTCGCAGCTATGAAATGGGCGTTATCCGAACCTTTGACTGGGACCGCATAAATTTTTCGACCCCCGAACGCCGTGCGAAATATGCAAAAATGATGGGCATGTCACTTGCCGAGGTCAAAGCCGCACGGGAAGATTCTCACAATGTTTTTTATAACTATTTCCCCAACTATGACGGCCCAAAATCCTTTTTAGAATTGGTGGATACCCCCAATTTATTCGTCGATTTGGACCCTGTGATTCCGGACCGGGTGTATACGTGATTCTTGTCGTTGGCGCGGGTGGGTTTTTAGGACAGCGGGTTGTGAAAGCCCTGGACGATGCTGGCGTTCATCATGTCGATGCGTCTCATGGCGCGGGTGCAGATCTTCATATTGACCTATCTCAACCTTTTAAACCCTTGGCGATCCCAAGCGGAGTTACGCATGGCGTTGTGATGAGTTCGATCACAAGCGTCGATGAATGTTTTCTTGATCCACACCACACAACGCAATTTAACGTGACCCACACGATTGAATTGATGAAGGCCATGTTGGCACAGCACATTATTCCTGTGTTTGTYTCTTCTGACCTTGTTTTCGRTGGGGTGAGCGGGAATTATACGCCAATGGATGAAGCCGTTCCAACAACCACCTACGGCAAACAAAAACGCGCCGTCGAAGTGTTTTTGGAGCAAAATGCAGAGCACTATATAATCGTGCGCCTGGGCAAGTTATATACATTAGCCAATGATGACCATTCCCCCGTGAGTGGCCTGGTTCAGGCCTTGCAAAATGGCGATACGGTTCATGCGGCAACCGATCAGTACCTCACGCCAACCTTGGCCGAGGACGTTGCACAAGGTTTGGTGACACTGATCTTAAAGAATGGGCAAGGTATTTTCCACCTAACGCCAACAGAAAATGGGTCTCTGACACGGTATGAAATGGCGATAAGTGTTGCGGATGCGATTGGTGCAGATCGGTCTTTGGTGCGTAAATGTTCAATTGATGATTTTACTTTCGCCGAGCCACGCCCAAAAAACAGCACCCTGAATGGGGAAAAGTTTTTATTTTTTTCTGGCGTGCGTTTGACACCCTTTGGGGAAGTCTGCCACGTCTTTTTACCACGTCTTTTTACCATGTCTTCTTAACTGAAATCAGTTTGCCAAAACCGCCAAGGGTGTCTGGCGTTGTACCCCCCGTGGACAACGTTCGGTTTGTTTATGGCRGATGGCGTGAGTGTGATTTCCAGCATTATGCGTTGTGMYCCAGCTTTGSTGGGYGGYAGGCCRCGRTGRAAAACAACCGAATTTTGAAACAATAACCAGGCCCCMGCAGGACCAATAAGCGTTGATGTTTCATTTTYTGAAAYCTTCCATTCCACAGAYCCCGTTTCAGGAGAGAGGTCCGTCAGATAAACGAGSAGCTTAAGCATATCTTTGGGCATGCCATCGTCGTGCCAATCCAGCGAGCCTTCTATAACTTTATCAGGTGTAAAGGCTGGGGTTTTCCATATCCGGACATTTAAGGCGCGCCACCGTGTGCCAATAGTGTCTTGGATAATGGGATCAAGCGTATGGGTGAGCTTATTGATCTGCCACAACATGTCGGGTGTCAGATGGATGTGGCGGTGAGCAGCATTGATCGCATCTTCATATTGGGCAATGTTGGGCGAATAGGCGAAATCAACCTTGGCATCATCTTCTGTTAACGCGAACACCTCTGCTTTTTCAACCATGTTGGCGAGCTGAGATGCGAGCGAAGCCTCTAATTGACCCGTTGCGAATCCGTTGGTTTTAATCTTAGATTTTAGGTAACGATCACCATACAATTTCCCCAACTGATCATAGTAACGCTGCCAAAGATCATTCAAAATGGGGATGTTGGATCGAATATCTTGATCCTTGCCATTTATAATCATGATGTCTTTCCAGATACGACAGCTAAATAATAAGTGCTGATGTCGATCATGCTTTCGATGCCTGGAATATGGCTTTGATCMGCGATAATACTTTKTGCATCKGTGGACAAMACACGAAAWCCTGTGTTGGTCAGTAAGGCCTTAAATTCATCTTGTGACCAGGCGTTTTGATGGCTAAATGTTATGTCGGTTTCTAATTCTTTAAGATGTTCGCCAAGGGTCTTCGCAATGGCCCAAGGCGATGTCTTTTTCTTTAAAGATTTAAATAAGTCGGTATCGACGGGGGCGGGGCCATGATAAGCACCGGGGCCAAAATTTTGCGGGTTGGCAAAATGATYGCCATAAGCTTGGTTCCAAAATCCRCAAAAYAAAATGCTGGCGCGGCTGTSGATATTATCMGCGACCTYTTTGCTTGCCCATGTTTTGCAAATGTCTTCGTAGTTCCAGTTTTTATCTGAAAAATACCCTAAGTCATCGTTTTTCCACGCTTTGAGGATGTCGTCAAAGTTTGGAAGTTTGATGACCAACAGACCATCTTTTTTGAGCACGCGWCGGGCTTCAACAAGGCACCGCTCAACMGTTTSATCGTCTAAGTGTTCAAARCARTGCGAAGAAAAAACCGTTTGTATGGAGCYGTCTTTCGCCGGGATGGTRGTTTGYCCTGACAAGGTYGTTGGYAATGGGTTGGACGGGCTGGGYACCGATTCYAAATTRATCCAAGACGAAAAATTAAAAAAGGGGCCGCCGCCGATGTTGACATGCGTTGCTGAAAATTGAGTGTTGTATAACGTGGTGACAACTTCATGCAAAGCCCAAACAAGAGGTACTTCGTGAGCTTGGCGCAGTAGGTCACACGTTTTGGCCGCATGATGAATATCGCCGATGCGCAGCAAAGTCCGAACTTTGCCGATCAATGCATCTAGATGATTTGGGTCAAGTTCGACTGCCAATTCATACAGGGCCAGAGCATCCAGTACATCGTTGTTATCAATGGATTTTTTGGCTCGTGTAAGGATATCGCCAATATTTTTAATCGCCTGGTCCATGAAAATCACTTTGCCGTGTTGCAACGATCGCCCTTAAGTTGATGCGGCTTTTGCGGCAACGGCTTCGTCCCACAGTTCCCCCTTGGTCACGTTATCTTTAGAGGTTACGGGGTGTTTATCTGCATAGGCAAAGTTGGCATTGATGCGTGTGAATTTTGCCCATTTTTCGGGAACCTCATCGTCAATGAAAATAGCTTCGACGGGACAKGCCCGMACGCAAGCATCGCAATCGATACATTCRTCGGGATTGATATASAGCATCTGGTCGTCTTCRTAGATGCAATCAACCGGACAGACCTCAACGCAATCGCCGTACTTACATTTTACGCACGGCTCACAAATAACATAGGTCACGGATTGGCCCCTTTGTAGACGAAGTGATCTGTGGGCAATTCATGATCATTTTTAAACGCGCCGCCATCGTTGAATTGAGCAAGAATCCTTTTGTACTCACCTTCGTCCATGCATTCTTGGCCTTTGGCGATTTTGTTGGGGACGGTCTTTTCAAGGAATTCTTTGATCGGGGCATTTGCCCGCCAGTCTTCGTATAAATCCCACATGTCGTGTTTTTTGCACAAAGCGCGGACTTTTTCATCGCTGAGGATAAGGATTGGTGTGTGGCACCGCAAAAATGCCTCCATCTGAGCAAGGCTTTTTGCTTCGCTAGAGAAGGTCGAAGAATCAAACATGCCGTCGTCGGGCAATTTTTCATATCGACTTTGAATGCTGGGAATATAGCCGTCTTCAAGATCGCCACGTTCGACAAAGTAATCGTAGGCAGGCGTGCCGCGAAAAGGTGTAAAGATAAGCCATTGAACGATGCGCGGCTGGTCGAATTGTAAAATCCATTCCACAGAACGGCGATGGGCTTCGATAGTGTCGCCGGGCAGACCAATGACCATGTTGAGCCAGGGCGTAATGCCAGCTTTTTGGATCATCACAATTGCTTTGGCAATTGTTTCCAATTTTTCGCCTTTGCGCAACATACGAAAAACCTCGGGGTCGCCGGATTCAATGCCAACGGCCAAGGTTTCAACACCGGTTTGCTGCAAGAGATCAAGAAACTCTTCATCAATGTAATCCGCACGGACGTTAAAGACGCTGACCTGATAAGGGTATGCGCGGCGGATGTATTCTTTGAGGAAATTTTTGGCGTGTTCAAGGTCTTGGGTGAAAGCATCATCAATGATTGAAATCATTTTGCATTTGGGGTGGTTTACGGCAATGCGGTCCAAYTCGTCCCAAAAAACYKTATTGAGRTCGCGCGCGCGCCAGCGRCTGCCAAAGACCTTGGTTGCGGCGCAAAATGTGCAGTTATAGTGACAGCCTCTGGAGACARATAGCGGGTAATCAGCTAAGTTTTCACTGTTGATCATAGMMGAAAATGCGGGTTCATTGAACACCGAACTGCGGCCCAACTGAAGAACTTTATCATCACTGTCTAGGATGTCTTGGAAACGCCCGTCGGCTTCACCGATGACGACCTTTGTTATGCGTTTGTCTTGTTCTAAAATATCGCCAAAGGCCACGGCATGGGGGCCACCGACCCAAATGGGAATGCCCATTTCATACGCCGTATCAATTGCCGCTTGAACGCGCGACATGGTCCATTCATGCGATACCGCAGAAATACCCAAYAGGTCGGGCTTCTTTTCCTTGAGAAGATCAATGAAAGCTGTTTCAATTGTGTCTTCTGAGGGRGGATCAAAATGGTGATCTGCAATCGTGACAGTATGGCCTGCATCAATGATRGAGGTCGCCAAAATAGCGAGGCCGATGGTTGGTAATTCACCCCGMGTGCTGTCATAGACACCGGGTTTCCACAGCAAAACATCCATTTTGTGCGCCTTTCCCCTAAAATTCTTCAGGTCTTTGAGTCTGCGTTCTACAGACCATACATAGGTATTGTCGACATATGTATACAAGGTGTCAAGCTTGCACGCACCAATAATGTTTCTAAAATGACGGGGGCTTGATGTAGGATTGATTTTAAAACGTGCTGCCAATGTCTTGAATATCCCTAGAATTGTTTTGATAAGGACGCTTTATGAGCGAATTTGAACCTCGCCCCAGACGAAATCAAACGCCCGAACAGCGCATCCAAGGGGGGCATGGTTTGGCACCGAAAAACCCAGACCCCCATGCGTGCTTGTACGTCTTCTTTGATTTGACGTGTACAGCGATTGATTATGGCGTAACCGAGTTTTTGATTTTGGGTATTCACGAAGCCAAGCAGCGCGGGCTTGAACAAGTTCATATGGTTTATGTCCCGGCCGCCAACGAGTCTTATCGTATTCATGGCACGCCGGACCGATTGCCGGATGAATGGCGTGTGCAAAATATATTGATGCAAGTGCCTTGGTTGTCGCCTCTGATCTGTGGCGTGACGTGGTGTGCGACCCGCGAGCAAGCCGATATGATGTTGAAGGGGGTTGGTCCGAACGTATTTCCGCAAAACTATAACGTTCAAGACGAAGCCAGAGGATACCTGTCTTGCCAGGCGACCCGCGATGTTCTCCGCAATCGCGAAGGCATAGATATGCGCTACTTGCGGGCGACGGATTCGTCACTTTTTTATATGCGCAAATGGATGACGAAATACGTTGGCGACCGCAAAGCCGTGGTGTTGACCTTGCGCGAAACCAAAAGTGACCCAGAGCGCAACAGTAACGTTGCCGAATGGGTGGCGTTTGCCAAGTCCCTAGATCAAAACGTATACTGCCCTGTCTTTGTGCGCGATACTGACGTTTTGTTCGGTGGGGTTTCGACGGCGCGTTCAGATGATCCCTTGTTTGTGCAAAGACACACAGCAGCCCTTCAAGACCTGGAAAATTTCCCGTCTTGCGTTGAGGCAAGCCTGAATTTGCATGCAAGGTGTGCTTTGTTTGAACTTTCCTATGCCAACTTGGCCGTCCCAAGTGGGCCGGTAAGCTTGTGCGTGTATAATCAAAAGCCGCGCTATATCTCGTTTCGCATTACGGTCGATGAGGCTTATTCCACGTCTATGGATTATTTAAATTGGATCGGAATGAACCGGGATGAATCGTTTCCGTGTGGCGGGCCAACTCAAAAACTCGTGTGGCAAGAAGACACGCTTGACGTCATTTCCCGTGAATTTGACGGTATAGTCGATCRCATTGAAAACGGGACGGCATAGACGCGCCGTAAAATTTGCATTGTTTCATTCCCTTTGGATGTACAATGACGTATATTGGCCTTAAGTCATTGATGTGGAAACTGCTGATCAAGAATGATTGGCCTAATTGAAGAGAAACTTCACGTGGGATCCATTGTTAAAGAAGGCGCCAAGGTTCATGGCGACCAAAGTGTCGGCGTTTTTTTGAACGTCCAGCCCGGTGTTGTCATTTTTGATAATATGCGCGTGCTGACATGCCGCCCTCATTCTTCTGTAAAGGTTTCTCCCTTTATTATTCCCCTTAATTTTGGTGGAGCAAAGCGGGGGGCCTTGGCATGACAAATGATTCAAATGAAATGCCCCTTCGTCGTCCTTATGTGCGTGTGCGCGATAAAATTTTATCAATACCCAATTTGGCTAAAGTGGCGGCCGAGACAAAGGCGCAAGGGCATAAAGTCGTGCTGTGTCATGGCGTTTTTGATTTGATGCACATGGGGCATGTGCGTCATTTAGAAATTGCAAAATGTGAAGGTGATGTTCTGATCGTCACGTTGACGGCGGATAGATACGTGAACAAAGGCCCGGGGCGCCCCGTTTTCACACAACAGTTGCGCGCTGAAATGATCGCCGCATTGGAATACGTTGATTACGTCGGAATCAACGACACGCCCACGGCAGAATATGTTCTGGCTTCCCTTAAACCGGACGTTTATGTGAAAGGCAGCGATTAYAAAAATACAGACGAAGACGTGACAGGAATGATTGTCGCCGAACGTGAAGAAGTTCAAAAGCACGGTGGTAAAATTGTCTATACCGACGACATTACGTTTTCATCATCGACCCTCATTAATAAATATCTGAATATTTATGAACCGTCGTTGCAGGAATACCTAAAAGTAATGCGCTCTAAGGGCGTTCTTGACCAACTTCTTGAGAGCCTGGAAAAACTTAAAGGCTTGAAGGTCTTGTTTATCGGTGACGCGATTATTGATGAATATCAATATGTCCAACCCATGGGCAAATCGGCCAAAGAAAATATGATCGCCAGTTTATTCGAAGAGCGAGAGGTCTTTGCTGGCGGCGTCTTTGCTGCCGCGAACCATGTGGSCGATTTTTGCGATCATGTTGAAATTATCACCAGTTTTGGCTCGTATGATACCTATGAAGACTTCGCGCGGGAGTCTTTAAAGCCAAACATTGATCTGTATTCCATACACCGGGCCGATGCTCCGACCACACGCAAGTGCCGTTTTATTGATACGGGCTATTCTATGCGTAAATTGTTTGAAGTCTACTTTATGGACGATGCGCCGTTGCTGCCCAAAAAAGAGGCCGAACTGAACGCGCTTATCGAAGACCGCATTGCTGAGGCTGATGTGGTGATCGTTACGGACTTTGGTCATGGCCTTTTGAATAATGGCACGGTGCAGCTTTTGATCGACAAGGCCAAGTTCTTGGCCGTCAATACGCAGTCCAATAGTGCCAATCACGGTTATAATCTTATCGGTAAATATTCTAGGGCCGATTATGTTTGTATTGATGGCGTAGAAGCACGTTTGGCGGCCCATGAAAAATTTGCTGACCTAGAGGTCGTSGTGARCGAGCACCTKCCAAAAATCATTGATTGCGRTAAAATGGTCGTCACAAAAGGAAAACACGGCTGCATMGCTTATGATAAGGGTCATCCTTTATCAAAAATTCCAGCRTTGACCAGCACCATCGTGGACACYGTGGGYGCTGGAGATGCCTTTTTCTCTGTGACCGCACCTTTGGTCGCGGCCGGGGTGCCGATGGATCAGGTTGGGTTTTTGGGCAATGCGGTTGGTGCCTTGAAAGTTGGTATTGTTGGGCATCGCTCATCGGTCGAAAAAATACCTTTAACGAAGTTTCTGACGGCACTTTTGAAGTAAGGGCATTATGGACGCGACACTTAAAAAGGACCTGTACCAATCCATGCTCAACATTCGTATTGTTGAAGAACGGATTGCAGACCTATATCCGCAACAAGACATGCGGTGCCCTGTTCATTTATGTATCGGTCAAGAAGCCGCTGAAGCAGGNGNTCKGCNTGGSSKCTSWAYRWMSWCGATYWYRNNGTAKCWGSKCATYGTTYTMRYKRWCNTKAWWTKRYTAWRGGCGGGTCCTTAAAAGCGATGATGGCCGAAATTTATGGAAAATCTGCGGGGTGTGCGGGCGGCAAAGGTGGCTCGATGCACTTGATTGATTTGGAGGCCGGATTTTTGGGATCAGCCCCCATCGTTGGCAGCACAATTCCCATCGGCGTTGGGGCCGCACTCAGTGCTCAGATGCGCGGAGAAGACCGTGTCGTGATGGTTTACCTTGGCGATGGAGCAGCTGAAACCGGAGTGTTTTCAGAAAGCCTAAGTTTTGCAGCGCTTAAAAACCTGCCTGTCGTATTTGTGTGTGAAAACAACCTTTATTCCGTCTATTCCCCCCTGGATGTGCGTCAGCCCCAAGGGCGATCAATTGCCGGTTTGGCACGTGCGCATGGGATTGAAAGCCACAGTGCAAACGGTAACGATGTCGAAAAAGTTTATGAGCTGTCCCGTGATGCCGTGGCTACGGCGCGAGGTGGGGCAGGGCCGGTCTTTTTGGAACTTGCGACGTACCGTTGGCGCGAACATTGTGGCCCAAATTTCGATAATCACATCGGCTACCGAAGCAAAGGTGAGTTTGAAGATTGGCAACTTAAAGACCCCGTGCGCTTGTACCGTGATCGCCTCATTCATGAAGGTGTTGCGGACAAAGATGAACTCGATGGCGTTGAAGCCGCCCTAACGGCATCCATGGATGAGGCCGTTGCCTTTGCTCAATCCAGCCCCTTTCCCGATCCAATGCAGGCTGCTTTGAACCTGTATGCAGAGGACAAGGCATGAGCCGATCCCTAAAGTATTTTGAAGCCCTACGCGAAGCCCAAGATCAATGCATGGCAGCCGACGACAGCGTCTATCTGATGGGGCTTGGCGTGCCTGACCCGTTGGGGATCTTTGGCACGACGCTTGGCTTGTTGGAAAAATATGGACCCAAGCGTGTTATGGATATTCCGTTGGCGGAAAATGCCATGACCGGGGTTGCGATCGGCAGCGCCTTAACCGGCATGCGCCCGGTGATGACACATCAACGTGTTGATTTCGCCCTGGTCGCGATGGAACAAATTATGAATCAAGCGGCCAAATGGCATTATATGTTCGACGGCAAACACAAAGTTCCGCTGGTGATCCGCATGATTATTGGCCGGGGTTGGGGCCAAGGACCACAGCATGCGCAAAGCCTGCAATCCTTGTTCGCACATATACCGGGCCTAACGGTGATCATGCCAACCACGGCTTATGATGCCAAAGGCATGTTGATTTCGGCGATTGAAAGCGATAACCCGGTTGTGATTTTAGAGCACCGTTGGCTCTATGGCATTTCGGACCACGTCCCCCAAGACATGTACCGGGTGCCGTTGGGCAAAGCCAAGGTCATGCGCAAGGGGGCGGATGTGACCCTGGTCGGACTATCGTATATGAGCCTGGAAAACCTGCGCGCGGCAGATTTATTGACGCAACGCGGCGTTGATGCCGAAGTCATTGATCTGCGCAGCCTGCGTCCCTTAGATGAAGAGACTATTTTAACGTCCGTGCGCAAAACGGGGCGATTGATCGTGGCGGATACTTCAAACAAAATGTACGGCGCATCGGCTGAAATTGTTGCCATGGTGTGTGAAAAAGCCTTTGGTGCCTTGAAGGCGCAGCCCGAGCGGGTGACCTCGCCTGAATATCCGGTTCCGACTAGCCCGGCGTTAAGCGCCGCTTATTATCCGCATGCCGGCGATATTGCAGCGCGAGTCTTAACACTGTTGGGCCGTGAAGTGGATGATGCCTTATATTTGCGCCCCCAAGGTCAAAACCACGATCAACCGGACCCGTCGTTTACGGGACCGTTCTAAGAAAAGTGAGAGACAAATTCATGTGCAAAAATGCTGCTCTTCACAAACACGGGTTTGAATATGGCTGTTAATCTTGATGACAAACATACGATAAGCTTGGGCGACGCGTGTCTTGTCTGCGGTGCATCGACGACATCTGTTTTTGCGTTACCGTCTCTTCCTTTGACGGATACTTTCGTGCGAGAATTTGCCTCTGACCCGGTGCCCAATTTTGATCAAGCCTTTAGGTTTTGTCCATCTTGTCATCACGGCCAATTGGCAATTCAAGTCGCGCCATCAGTGCTGTATGGCGGCCATTATGGGTTTCGGACTTCGGCCAGCTTAACGGCGAAAAAAGGGACTGATTTTTTCTTTAGTGTTCTGAATGAAGCTGCCCCTGATCGGACGTTTGAACACGCGTTAGACTTGGGGTGCAACGATTTATTTTTGTTGTCCAAACTTGAAGGTCGGGCCACAGCCCGGGTTGGAGTTGATCCGATTTGGGCCGGGCGGGAACATGAGGCCAATGTTGTTGGTATCAAAGTCATTGGCCAAGGTATCGAAGATGTTGTTTTGTCTGACCTAGATAGAAAGCCCGACCTTGTCGTTTGTCGGCACACTTTAGAACATATCGCTAACCCCCTGGATGTGGTAAAACGCATGCTTGAGGGGGCCACCGATGATGCGCTTTTCATTTTTGAAGTGCCGGGGATTGAGGCTCTGATCAACCGCAATCGGTTTGATCAGGTGTTTCACCAACACCTGCAGTACTTTTCCCAAGACTCTTTTGCCCGAATGCTAAAATTGGCGGGGGCGACGCCGATTTTGTGGAAAAACAATTATCACGACTGGGGTGCGTTTGCCGTGGCTTTTGTTAAAGGCTCTGGGGAAGGTGCCGTCCATGGTGTCGCATCCCCCGATCTTGACCGCGTGATCGACAGTCGGAATGCATTTTTATCCCAAATGGCAACGGTACACTCGACCTTACAAAATATGGACGGCCCAATTTATGGTTATGGGGCCGCACAAATGTTGCCTGTGCTGGCTTATCACCTTAAGAGCGATCTTTCATTTTTAAAAGGTATTTTGGATGATGATCCAGAAAAGGATGGCGTGTTGTATGGCAAYCTTCCGGTTCAAGTTAGRCCATCGGCAAGCATAAAAGATTTGAGTGAGATATCCGTCTTGATTACGGCGGTTGACAATAGCCAGCCCATTTTGCGCACTTTACTCAGCAAGACACGCCCTCGCCATATCGTTTGTCCGTTTCACATCCTTTAACGGTCAAGACTACGGAGATAGAAAATGTCAGAAGACAAAACCAAAGAAGTGCAAAACCAAAGTCAGATTGATGACTATAAGGCCCGTGGTCCGGTGACTTTTGGACCGTGGACAAGCCATCTTTGGCGGTCCGATCCGCGCCACATGACTTTTTTGATGTCGCGCTACAAGTTCGTCGCCAAAATGCTTGAGGGGCGGGATGCTATTTTAGAAGTCGGTTGCGGGGACGCGGCAGGCATGCCCATCGTCCTGCAAACCGTAGGCCGCGTGCAGGGTATAGACTTTGAGCCTTTGGTTTTGAACGATGCAAAAACACGTTACGCGCAAGAAGGCGAAACGCGCGCAAGCTTTGCGGTGCATGACCTAACGGAAGGTCCGGTTGATGTGAAGACGTTCGATGCAGCCTATTCCCTTGATGTCATTGAACACGTCCCCGTTGAGRTTGAAGATCGCTTTATGACGAACCTGGCTGCATCGCTTAAAGATCAAGGCGTCTGCATCATGGGCTGTCCCAACATTATGGCSAWCCMMWMTSCYKYRMSRGCCRSYARWKWWSRRSACWWSRWTTKMARMMGTGCAGAAACCTTGGCCGCATTGATGCAAAAACATTTTCACAATGTYTTTAACTTTTCCATGAATGATGAAGTYGTTCACACGGGCTTTGCCCCYATGGCACATTATATATTTTGTTTGGGTGTYGGCGTTAAACGYTRAACCYTTTTGAAGAAAGAGCGAACCKATGGATCTTGGTCTAMAAAATAAACGCGCACTSGTAACCGGAGCCGGTCGCGGCCTGGGCCGTGCMATTGCGATYAGYCTAGCCGCCGAAGGWGCAAAGGTCGTYGCGACGTCGCGAACCGCAGCAGATTTAGAYGAATTGCTKGAAACCATWGGCGGGACAAAAGCGGGTCATTTAGGCATTGCCCTGGATATCGTGCCTGATGGTGCACCTGAAAATTTGGTCAAGCGGGCTAAAGATGGCGGCTTTGATGTCTTTGATATTGTTGTCCACAACGTTGGCGGAACGCTGGATATCAAAGACCCATTTTGTTCAATCGAAGATTGGCGTGCCGTCTATCGTTTTAATTTTGAAATTGCCGCAGAGCTTAATGCCATGCTGGTGCCAGCCATGCAGGCCCAAAAATGGGGGCGTGTGGTGCATATATCCTCAATTGCCGGGATGGAAAATCAAGGCCCCGTCACGTATTGTTCAATGAAGGCGGCTTTGACGGCTTACACCCGAAGCTTTGGCGGTGTGGTCGCGCCCGATGGGGTCGTGGTTTCGGCAATTTTACCCGGTGCCGTCTTTACCGAAGGTGGGTATTGGGATGAAACATCTAAAAATAATCCAGAACATGTCGAAAAATATCTCAGCGAACGTCAGCGCATTGGGCGGTTTGGTCGTCCAGAGGAAATTGGCAATTATGTTGCTTTCCTCTGTTCAGAATTAGCCTCGTTCAGCACGGGCAGYATCGTGCCAATTGATGGTGGTCAGGGGCGCGGATATTTTGGCCAATAATAAATTCGAAAGGTCATCACTATGTCAGAAGTCATGAATAAAGATCTACGTCGCAAAGTGGTCGATATGGTTGTTGCGGGAAATGACGGTCATATCCCCAGCGCCTTTTCCATCATTGATATCATCACCTACATTTATGCCCATGTGTTGAAGTTTGATGCGTCCAAGCCTGACGACCCGGACCGTGATTACTTTGTGTTGAGCAAGGGGCATGGTTGTTTGGCGTTGTACGTAAACTTACATCGCCACGGTATTATCACGGACAAAGACATTGAGATGTTTTGTAAAAAAGGCGGCATCTTGGGTGAACATCCCGACAAAACAAAAGTCCCCGGCGCCGAAGCTTCTACAGGATCGCTTGGGCACGGCCTCAGCTTTTCTCTTGGTATTGCGCTGGGTCATAAAATCAAAGGCATGAACAACAAACTGTACGTCCTGATTGGCGATGGGGAAAGCCACGAAGGCACGGTATGGGAAGCAGCGCATGTTGCCGCCAATCACAAGCTTAAGAACCTCACTGTAATCGTCGATTGGAATCAGTCCGGTATGCAGCTTTTGCCGGAAGAAAATATGCAGGGTAAATGGGATGCCTTTGGCTGGCACACGATTGTCATTGACGGTCATGACGAAGACCAAATTGCAGCCGCATTTGAAGCCATTCAAAATAAAACCACAGATCGTCCAAGCGTCATTATTGCCAATACGATTAAAGGCAAAGGCGTGCCGATGATCGAAGGCCATGGCGCATGGCATCACCGTATTCCGAACCCAGAAGAATATGCCCAGTTGATGGGAGCATTAGCATGAACGTCCATAAATCCATTCGTGAACAATTTGCAGATACTATGTTGGATATCGGTCAAAAAGATCAAGACCTTGTCGTTGTTGTGGGCGATATTAGCCATGGTATTTTACAGCCGTTTGCCAAAGCCTGTCCGGGGCGATATTTCAATATCGGTATCTTAGAACCCACCACGGTGAGCCTGGGTGCGGGCATGGCAAGCATTGGTTTGTATCCGGTGCTGCACACAATAGCTCCATTTTTGATTGAACGATCATTTGAACAAATTAAATTRGATTTTTGYTATCATAAACTGCACGGAAACCTTATCACGGTTGGCAGTGCWTTTGATTATTCAAATCTTGGCTGTACCCATCATTGTTACGATGAYTTCGCCTTGTTAAAAACGCTGCCCAATATGGAAATTATGTATCCGGGTACGGCTGTTGAATTTGATGTTCTGTTTCGCGAATGTTATCGCAATACAAAGCTTTCTTATTACCGTTTGCCAGGGACGTCACACGGTGTTGAATTTCAAGCCAAAGACATTRAACTGGGCAAGGGCATTAAGGTTGCAGACGGCKCAGACATMACCTTGATCGCAACGGGGCCACATTTAAAAACAGCCCTTGGCGTTCGCGATCGCCTTTCGTCCCAAGGCACGTCAGCCGAAGTTATCTATATCCACACCATTCGCCCCCTTGATGTCGATTTGGTCCAGGCCAGTGTCGATAAAACCCGTTCTGTGGTCGTGATCGAAGAACACATGCGGTCAGGCGGTCTTGGCGATGAAGTGCTGCGGGAAACTCGTGATATTGCCGATGTTAAGTTTATATCGGCCTCGATTCCGGATGAATTCGTCACGATGTACGGTGAATATGAAGAACTGTGTGAAAGCGTCGGCCTTAGCGTTGATGGCATCATGCGTATGATTACCGATAAAAATAGCTAAGAAAAGGGCGGCCTGAATGGGACAAGAAATCAATCTGCTGAAAGACTATCCGCAATCAAAACGGCCCATTGATGATCGGGCGCGTTTGATGACCGATGTTCACAGGGACGCTGCAAAAAAGTTCGATGTCGAATACTTTGATGGGGATCGTCTTAGCGGTTACGGGGGGTACAATTACCACCCACGTTTTTGGACGGATACCGTAAAGTATTTTCGTGATCATTATAACCTTGCCCCAGATGCAAAGGTTTTAGATGTCGGTTGTGCCAAGGGTTTTATGATCCATGATTTTAAGCTCTTGATGCCGGACTTGGATATTCAGGGGGTGGATATTTCCCCCTATGCCATCAAACATGCTCAGGCAGAAATTGCCGACCTTGTTTCTGTCGCCAATGCCAAAACCTTACCGTTTGAAGACAATAGCTTTGATTTGGTGATTTGCATCAATGCCATCCACAATTTGCCCATGGATGAGTGCAAACAAGCGTTTCGTGAAATTCAACGGGTGACCCGCAAAGATGCCTTTGTGATGAACGATGCGTGGCGCAATGATGCTGAAAAGAAATCCATGTTAAATTGGAATTTAACGGCCCAAACGTAYATGCATGTCGATGACTGGAAAAAACTTTTCRGTGACGTTGGCTATARCGGCGATTATTATTGGTTCATTGCAGAAAGCGCATAAMATATGTCMSTTCCCACYAAAACCCGTGCYGCTGTGTTGGTCAAAACCGGMCAGCCCTTAAAAATCATGGACYTGAAATTGCCCAAATTRAAACCYGGTCAGGTTTTGGTAAAGATGGATTACGCCGGAGTGTGTCATACGCAATTGCATGAAATTCAAGGCAAACGCGGCCCAGATCGGTTCTTGCCCCACGTGTTGGGCCATGAAGGATCCGGCACGGTGTTGGCCGTTGGGCAAGATGTTGCCAAAGTCAAAGTCGATGACAAAGTGGTGCTGACGTGGATCAAGGGTTCGGGTGCAGATGTACCAGGGACGACCTATGACAGTGATATCGGGACGGTGAATTCCGGGGCTATTGCGACTTTTATGACCCACACCGTGACGTGTGAAAATCGCCTTGTGGTGATGACCGATGATAATATGCCGCAACGCGATGCCGCCTTATTAGGCTGTGCCGTACCCACCGGGGCGGGTACAATTATAAACACAGCCAATGTCGCCAAAGGCTCAAGCGTTGCCGTGTTCGGCGTGGGCGGTATCGGCYTAAGTGCCGTTCTGGCCGCGGCCATGCGCGAAGCAAAGGTYATTATTGCGGTTGACGTTGTTGACGATAAACTCGCCGCMGCCAAGGYRGCAGGAGCAACCCACACCCTTAATGCTACGCAAGAAAACATCCTTGAACGGATCAAAGAAATTACCGAAGGCAAGGGTGTGGATACGGCGTTAGAAGCCGTGGGTAAATCGCAAACGATGGAAGACGCATATGCTTCGGTTGCGTATGGCGGGGGGCTTTGTGTCTTGGCGGGCAAYGTYGCCTTTGGTGAAAAAATGAGCATMGACCCCTTTGATTTGATCAAAGGGCGTCGCATTGTTGGCACCTGGGGYGGRGAGACYGACCCAGATCGCGATTTACCAATTTATGTCGACATGTACGTGAAGGGTAAGTTGCCGTTTGGTCAATTGGTCAGTCACGAATGGTCGCTGGACGAYATCAATACAGCCTTTGATGAACTYRAAGCCGGGCGCGTTTCTAGGGCCCTTATTCGCCTGTCATAGGTTCGGTTTCAACCTTAATCAAAGCAAGGGCTTGTTGGGTGCGTTCTAAGGCTTGTTTTTTGGTGTCGCCAACGGAAATGACCACGGCGGACGTACAGCCTGAATGGACGGGTTGGATGATTTCATCGCCGGGTTTGACCCAACAATCAACGAATTCAACGCCTTCAAGGGCGGTGGCTTCTTCGATTCCGTTGACAGAAATGACCCGTCCGGGTTTGGAAAAAAGGTAACGTTGAACCACCGGGCGTTGAAATTTTGGTTTCAGTGCAGCGCAATCAATTGGCGCACCAATGGCTAATTTAATGGCCGCTTCAACGGTGCTGACGCCACAATTCAAAGGAATTTCATGGGTGCAGAAAAAGCCGCCGCTTAGACGGGCCGCCAATTCGATAACGTGCGCCTTGCCGTTTGAAAAAACCATATCGCCCTTGACGATGCCGTTCTGAATGCCCAGGCTGCGCGCCGCATCTTGCACGACAGCACAGATGTCTTGTTGGGCACGGTCATCTAAAAAGCTGGGCAAGTCGCCGCCATTTTCGMTCATGTAAGGTGCATAGGTCTCCAACAATTCGTAATTGCGATCGGAAAACCCTGGGGTGTATGCAACGCCGTCCACAACCACACTTTCGGTGCTCACCTGTGGACCCGGAAGAAAGGCTTCCAGCATGACGCGGTTCGTGGGCGATTGGTCTTGGGCAATGGTAAAGGCCCAGTCAAGATCGACTTCGGCTGTCAGACGCAAAACGCCCCGTGAACCTCGGCTATCAATGGGCTTAATCACCAACGGCGTGTCCCGTTCGACGACAATCGCAGAGAGCTCGGCAGAACTGGTGATTTCTTTGAACCACGGAATAGACACGCCATCTTTAGCGAATTTCTTTTTCATGTCCAATTTATTGATGGCAAGGTTTGCGGCTTGAACGCCGATGGTTGGCAGACCCAAAGCTTCGGCGACACCCGCAACGGTGTGGGGCACATCGGTTGCCATGCACATCACACCATTTAAGGGTCTCTGTTCATTATGAAATGTTACGGCCTTTGCCGTTGTCTGTTCGACGCTATAGGTGTCGGCGATCAGCGTAGCATCCGCATATTGAAAGCCAGGGGCGTTGGGGTTTTTGTCGCTGACCACGACGAATAACCCCATGTCTTTGGCCATACGGATGCCGGGCACGGCCTGAATTCCGCCGCCGACCATAAGCAAKGCGGTTTTCAAAAGTATAACCCACCGTTGACGTTGATGGTTTGCGCCGTCACATAAGACGATTTATCCGAGGCTAAGAACACCACGGTATTGGCAACTTCTTCGGGGGTGCCAAAGCGTTTCATGATGACGTTTTTTGCAGCCTCTTGAACGGCGGCGTTTTGCAGTCCTGCTGCGGCCATTTCAGACTCGACAAGACCGGCCGCGACGGTGTTGCACCGTATATGATCAGGAGCACCAAAACGCGCAATCACTTGGCCCAAAGAAATAAGTCCGGCTTTGGAYGCSGCATAATGCGCGGTGCGCGGGCCGCCATATTGGCCGCTGACCGAACCRATGTTGATGATTGATCCGCCGCCTCGTCGTTTTAAAAACGGTAAGGCTTCTTGGGCGCAAATGAAGGGGCCTTTAAGGTTCACCCCTAAAATTTCATCCCAGTCCTCRTCGCTGATTTGGTCGAAATCGGTTGGGTTGTTAATGCCCGCGTTGTTGACCAAAATATCAAGTCCACCAAGCTGTTGTTCAGCTTGGTCAAAAGCGGCCCGCATGGCGGTGCGGTCACGTACATCGGCTTGAATGGATGTGGCTTTACGGCCTAAGGTTTTGATCTTTGAGACGATCAATTTGGCGAGGTCGCCATTGCTTTGGTAGGTAATGGCGACGTCGGCTCCGGCGGCGGCCAGACCCTTGGCGATGGCGGCTCMGATGCYGCGACTGCCTCCGGTTACGAACGCKATTTTTCCGCTAAGGTCCATTTTAATATCCTATTTTCGTTTGATGGCACGGCGCGCGGCGTCCGCAATATGAGTTGACCCAAGACCGTAAAGTTCAACCAATTCATCAGGCTCACCAGATTGCCCAAAGCAGTCTTTGACGCCGTTGAATTCAACGGGGCAAGGGGTGTGTGCGGCTAATGATTCTGCGATGGCTCCGCCKAGGCCMCCRATGATRTTGTGATCTTCGCTGGTGACGATACAGCCYGTTTCAAKGGCGCAGCGTTCGACAAGGTCATGATCCAAAGGTTTGATGGTCGCCATGTTCACCACGCGGGCAGAGATGCCTTCAGATTTCAATATTTCAGCGGCTTTGAGGCAGCGGCCAACTTGGACACCGCATGCGATTAAGGTGACGTCCGACCCGTCTTGTACGATTTGTCCCCTGCCAATCACGAACACGTGGTCGTCGCCGAAAATGCGTGTGGTGGGGCTGCGTCCGGTGCGCATGTAAACGGGGCCGACATGTTGCAATATGGCTTTGGTGGCCTGTTCTGTTTCAACTTGGTCGGCGGGGCTGATGACCGTCATGTTGGGAATGGCGCGAAATGCGGCTAAGTCTTCCAAACATTGCGCCGATGCTCCGTCTGGACCAACGTCTAAGCCGGGGTGCGATGCGACGATTTTGACGTTGCGGTTGGCGTAAGCCACCGATAAACGCACCTGTTCAAGGGCCCGTAGGGTAAAGATGGCAAAGGTGGTGACGACCGGAATTAAACCCGTAGCCGCCATGCCTCCGGCCGCAGCAACCATGTTTTGTTCGGCAATGCCAAATTGGTAAAAACGATCAGGCTGACCCGCCCGAAAATGGTGAATACCGGTGCCGCCTGCGACGTCGGCATCCAGCACCACAACGTTTGAAAATTCACCCGCCAATTTGGTGATGGTTTTGCCGAAAGCTTCGCGCAAGGAATCGCCACTGCTGCCGATCAGTTGGGGAGGATTACTCATTGTGTGTCTCCCACGTGAATAGACCCATCCAGCCAGCCAGAAATGTCATCCTTAGGTACGCCCAAATCAGATAAAGAGTGCTGGGTATCGCCTAAGCTCATGGTTACACTGCCATGCCATGTTGGATAGCCTTCCATRAAGCTGACCCCTTTGCCTTTTAAGGTGTTGGCGAGGATTAACGTTGGCTTTTCTGTTGTCAACTTTGCTTCGTTTACGGCGCGTTCAATATCAGCGAAATTGTGACCGTCAATGTCGATYACATGCCAGCCAAAGGCGCGCCATTTTTGGTCTAAGGGTGCGATGCCCATAATRTTTTCGTTTAAATCATCGCTTTGMATTTTATTGTAATCAATAATCGCGGTCAGGTTRCYTAGCTTATAGTGCGCSGCGCATTGAGCGGCTTCCCACACTTCGCCTTCTTGCATTTCCCCATCCCCCAACATGACGAACACACGCCCTGTTCCTTTTTGGTGGCGKATACCCATCGCCATMCCTAATGCMGCYGAAAAACCTTGGCCTAATGATCCGGTACTGGTTTCGACATGGGCTAAGGCTCCAACATGGGGATGGCCCTGCAGGGGACTGCCAAGCTTGCGTAAGGATAAGGGTTCCGTAAGGTCTATATGACCGCTGACCGCTAAGGCGGCGTATAAAGCGGGGCAGGCATGGCCYTTTGATAAGATAAATCGGTTGCGCATGACGTCGTTATCGACGGGCGCTTCGTCCCCAATTTCATGCGTATAAAGGTAGGCTAAAATGTCAGCCGCCGATAATGACCCGCCTGGATGACCGGATGTGGCGGCGTAAATGGAGGCGAYGGMATGGCACCGAATCAAKCGTGCTGTTTCGGCCAAATTTGAAACTGAAGTCGATGCGTTCATAGGATGCCCAAAATTAAATGTTTTTATTATAAAATTACCGTATTTTGAGTATGATAAGCACACACTCGGGACCTGGAAAGCACTTTYCAYCAGGAGCCNCCCAGAAAGGGTCAAACGGYATGAAATCRATCAACGATATGTTYGCGGCWTAYGAGCTACGAGASTTGGCTGRCGTCACCCCGAAAGTCCGCCAAGAYTATCTCGATTTCAATCAAATTGCCTATAACCTTAAGCTCAACACCCATGTKCCGACGACCGTTCACATWGAGCCSACCAAYAAATGCAATCAAACCTGTGTGATGTGTGTGCACCCTGACATGCARCGTCCGGTCACGTTTATYGATGATGAAATCGCCCTGAAAGCCRTTGATCAATGTGCTGAATATGGCGTTTATGCTGTGCACTTTTTCTTTTTTGGCGAACCCTTTTTGAACCGTAAAACGGTTGATTATATTAAAATCGCCAAGGATAAAGGCATCCCTTTGGTGTCGGTTACGACCAATCTAACGTCGATTAAAGATTCTGAAATTGAACGTCTGGTGACCGATGGCCTAGATTCAATTCATGTCTCATTCGAAGGCCTAAGCCGCGAAAAATACGAGTCTATTCGGGGCACCGATAGTTATGAAAAGGTGTTGCGCAATCTGGACCGTCTGTATCATTTTAAGGCCAAGCACAAATCTGAAAAGCCATGGATTTCCCTGACCTACGTCCACACCGAAGAAACCCCCGCAGAAATTGAAACATTTCGCGCGACGTGGAAAGACAAAGTTAATTCCATCCATATCAGTCCCCAATTCGATTATTTGGGCCGGGCACCGATTCGARAATCRCAAGGCAATCCAAATTCAGAGRRTATCTTRGACCGCAGYGCCGAYGATCGCTTGGCTTGTCGACAGCTCTGGTTGCGYYTGGTGGTGTTGAGTAACGGTGAACTGGTACCATGTAGCCAAAATATYGATGGTGAATTGTCTTTGGGCAAYATCAAAGACATGACGATTGYTGAAGCTTGGCAAGGCGAGAAAATGYTGGATTTACGGGCGCAGCATCTKACYAAYCGYATTCCWAAAGACTGCGTCTGTTCGTCTTGTATCGATTGGGATTGGAGCGGTCGGGTCGATGATCGGCCAAAGACGAAAGATATAAAACCATGAGGTTGCTTGACCAATTTGATCAAAGCACTCTAAAGACCTTAGACGCTTGCCCCGTGTGCAAGCACGATGCCAACCTTTGTGATCACGTTGCCGAAGATTTCATCGAACTGTTTGGCAAGCGTTTATATTACACGGTGGATCTGTGTCCCAAGTGCGGCATGATCTATAGCCGCACGCGCAGCCAAGATGATCGTTTGTATACAGCCACCGTCGATATGGAAAAAGAACACGGTCATCAACGGGTTGGCTTATCGCCATTGTCCGATGATGTGTGGAATTTGCAAACGAAAACCCAGCAAGTCGCCGAAATCGTATCTGCAACATCGCGCATAAACGCGCTTAAATATATCGAAATTGGAGCTTCGGATGGGATGCTGTACCGGATGGTTCAACAGCGCCTGAAGGAACATGGACGAAGCCTAAAGGCGACTTTGGTGGAAAGCACTGGGGCGGCAGAACCTTGCTCAGAAATTGAAGGCTGCACCGTGATCTCGCAGTCATTCCTAGAGCCGTTTGAGGCGGGTGAGGTGGATGAGGGGGGCTTCGATATTGCGGTCCTATCGCATTGCTTGGAACATTTTGATAACCCMCGCGACGTGCTTGCGAAGGCCTATGACATGTTAGCGCCGGGGGGYRTTTTGTATGTCGAAGTTCCCGATGGACTGCGCTATGACCGTTGTATATCGACACCTTTGGGCTATTACCATGTGACCAATTTCAATCTTCATAACTTGTCTTGGATGATCCGCGATTTGGGATTTACCTGTTATGATGAGGCGGATCGACCCCATTATCCGGGTATCCGCGTGCTGGCGACCAAGGGGTCGGCGGGCAAAGGCCGTGACATATCACCAAAGGCCTTCAGCCTTAGCCAAGGGGCTTTGGCATTTTGGCGCAAAGTTCGGGCAGATATATTTGCGGATCTTGATGATCTGAAGCCTGAACGTATGTTGGTCTATGGGGCAGGGGTTCACTCAATTGCCTTGTTTCATCAGTTTCCCAAATGGCTTGGCGTTTGCGATGTGGCGGAYAGTAACCCGCGCCTAAAKACGTTTATGGGCCATGACGTTTTGGCYCCGGACRCATTGGACTTTRCAGCCTACGATCATGTGGTGATTTCGTCTTACGCTTATCAAAATGTGATTTCCAAACAGCTAATGGATGCGGGTTGTGGACAAGGTCAACTGGTTAAGCTGTATGATGAAATCTTTACGTACGTGGCTTAAGGCATGTTTTTCCGCCCGGCCTGAATTTTGTCGGCAATAATTTTGGCGATGCGTTGAGCGCCTTGCCCATCAATGATTTTAGGCAAAGACGAAAGCCACCCTGGGGCCTTCAATAACCGTCTGACGGCACTTAACAATTTAGGCTCATCGGCGGCTGTAAATACGCCTAAATTAACCCCCAGCCCAACATCATCATAAAGAGATGCGGACGCGGCGTGGTCTTCGCTTAGGCATAAATAAAGTGATGGCATGCCAACGGCAGCAGCTTCTTGTGCCGTGACGCCAAATGATATGATACCAAGGTCGGCATGCGCCATTAATGCCGCCATRTCTTGTGGCGCAACGTGGAYGGTGGYGTCATGACGGCTTTGTTGYACGGCTTGAAGCATMTTAYCCCGGTCCATCAGCAAGGGGCCTTGCACGACGTCGATATGAAGGGGCGTGGTGACTTGGTTTAACACGTGGATCGCGCGTGTTGTAAAACCAGCAGGATCACTGGCCCCACAGCTGATTAAAATATGAGGACAATCATGAWKATGGCGTTTGAACRTTTTGCTGAAGGGGGGGCGCAAAATCAACCACGCCCAACCCGCCTTAAGGTTTTCTTGGCTTAACGCTAAGGTGTTGGGTGTGGGGGGGCAAAAGGACAARTCGGCATGGGCAAGGCGGGGRCCKATGTCATCAATTAAWACACAAAAAAYACCGGAYTTGCGCCATGTGTCCARCGCYGTRCCARGAAGRTCTGTGCGAATATCAAAAACGATTGCGTGTGGGTCTATGTCGTGGATGAGGGCGTCMAGCCAAGTGGCTTCGTCGGCAYTYGGWGGRGCYAAKACAAAAGGCAGTTGGGCGTCTTTGATGATGTTTATGCCGTCTTGCCCGTGCATGATGGCAAAAGTCACCGCCGTTGCATAACGTTCGCGCAATTCGGTGGCRAGCGCGATCATGCGAACAATGTGACCCAACCCRATYGACGCATCACCATCACAGCGAAAAATYACCTTGCGGGAAACCTCATAAGGTTCTTTTTGGCGGACATGGCTGTTGATGGCTTGAAGGYYTGGATCGTTGCGAAATAAGGTGGCAACATCATCCATTTCAATGTCACCGGGGGCGGCCCYCGTMAGGKCRTAAAGCGTACGCAAAAGTTTWAGRTCGGCAGGGGTGTCAAGCCATAGSCGGGCGTGTTCAAAGACATGTTGTATAGGGGCTTGAATACCGACAAATGTCCCCAAATTTGGATTGACGCTGAGGTASCCGATGACGTGTTCTTGAGCCACTGGATGATCCGCGCCYTCTTTRACRATGCGATCAAATAGACGRCGGCTTACAGGTTCAAAACCGCCATGCAGAGTGATCGCTTCTGGTGCCCAGCCCGCAAAGTCTCCTTGTTGTTCAATCAAAGCATCGGTCAAATTGTCTATGATTTTTGCGTCTAGCATGGGGCAGTCGGATGTAATCCTAATCAAATAATCGGGATTAAATTTATCGACGGCTATGACAAAACGGGCCAGCACGTTGTCGCGCGATCCTCGGACAACCTCTATGCCGTGCTGATGAGCGTAATCTTCAAGTTCATCATCACAGCTGTCCGTGGTGGTGGCAAGAACGATTTGGGTGATGGTTTTTGATTTTTTCAGACGGTGAAAAACGTGCCACAGCACAGGTTTTCCTGCTAAATCCAACATGATCTTGCCCGGCAGCCTTGATGAGCTCATGCGGGCTTGGATTATGGCGACAACTTTTTTGTCATGCGTCATCGGCTTTGCCCTTGGTGCGGATGGATAGGCGCGGGCGCAGACCATCAACGGGGTCGGTGCGCCAATCTCTATCGGCCATTTCCGATAAAGCGGGTTGCTTTATGCCATCGCCATCGGCCAAAATTCCAGTGTTGATGTCAGAAATAACGTGGGCAATTTGATCGGGAAGCCAACAATGACCGGATGCGAATTCTTCACCCTTGCCGTCTAGGTCTAGGTGGTATTCAATCGCCACCGCACCAAAATGATGCACAGCCCGCGAAATGATGGCGCCACTGACGGAATGATCGGACAATCCCACTGGCACGCCAAACGTCGCGCGCAAAGTTTCAATCGCCGATAAATTCATCTGTTCTGGCGGCGCCGGGTAGCTGGATACACACTGTAAAACGGTCAGGTCGATGCAGCCTGCGGCTTTTAGCACGTCGATAGCATGGGCAATTTCATCCATCGTGGACATGCCTGTTGATATCACAACCGGTTTTAGGGTCTTGGCACAGGCCGCAAGCAAGTCGTCCCACAGCAATTCATAAGAGGCGACTTTATAAAAATCGACATAAGGTTTTAGTTGAGCAACGGCTTCTAGATAGAACGGCGTGCAAGAAAACAACAGGCCAAGATCATGGGATTTTTTTGCAAGTTCAGGTAAAAAAGCGACAGGCAATTCCCATCTGGCCCGTGCGCGATGTTCGGGGCTTGTTGCCAAAACGTCCGCGGTGAATAACTCATCAATGCGAAACAGTTGAAACTTAACGGCGTGGCTGCCCGACTGATGGGCGGCATCAATAAAGGCCAAGCACCTGTTAAGGTCTTGGTGATGATTGCTGGAAACCTCAGCGATGAAGACCGGCATGTTCGTCCGCTTAAACAAAATTTCAAACCTTGATCATGGACAGCAAGTCCGCTTCGTTTGCCCACTGTGAGTTCGTATCGCTGGAATAGACAAAGTCTTCTGGCACGGGTGTGCCAAGGTTAAGGACTTCACCAGCACCGTCCCAACAGGCCAGGGGCGGCTTGATGACGAAACCGTTTTCAACTTCGGCTGTGTTGCGGGCATCATCAATGGTGATCATGGTTTCGTGAATTTTTTCACCGGGGCGAATTCCGATTATTTTGAGCGGTAAATGAGGCGCCATGGCGTGGGCCAAATCGGTCATGCGCATAGACGGAATACGGGGTACAAAAATTTCACCTCCGTGCATCCGTGTTAAGCAATCGCTGACAAAATCGATGCCGTGGGGCAGGGTGATCCAAAACCGTGTCATGCGTTCATCGGTAATGGGCAAATGATCTGCACCATTGGCAATGAGGTTTTGGAAGAATGGAATCACACTTCCTCTTGACCCTATGACATTGCCATAACGGACAACGGAAAATCGAATTTTTTGTGTGCCGGCAAGATTATTTGCGGCAATAAAAATTTTATCTGAAGCCAATTTAGTCGCGCCATAAAGGTTTATAGGGTTAGCGGCCTTATCCGTGGACAGGGCGATGACCCGTTCTACATTCGTCGCCAGCGCGGCTTGGACCACGTGTTCAGCCCCAATGATATTCGTTGCCACAAATTCGAATGGATTGTATTCAGCRGCAGGAACTTGCTTAAGGGCGGCGGCATGAATGACGATGTCAACATTGCGAAAGCTCATAGTTAGGCGACTTAAGTCTCGCACATCGCCAATAAAAAAGCGYACYCGRYYATCACCCGCAATGCCGGGCAATGAACTCATTTCAAATTGTTTAAGTTCGTCACGCGAAAATACAATGACCCGTTTGGCATCGCTGTTTTCAAGCAGATGGCGGACCATTCGTTTGCCAAATGATCCGGTACCGCCAGTGATAAGGACAGATTTTCCTTTAAAGATATCCATGAATTCTTCCTGGCGTGTCTCAAGGTTTGTAAAAGTCTAGGCGGTATCTTCTTCGGGAGAAATCTCTGCATCGCTATCTATGACAAGAGGGTCGTCAGGGTCGTTTTCGACCAAGAAAGACTTTAATTGATTGCTGAATTCTTGCAGCACACCTGATTCGTATTTAATAAGGTTTTGCGCTTCTTTWAGACCTTTATACAGTTGGCCCTTATCAACATAACCACGAACTTTAAGGGCAATGTCCATAGCATTTGGACACGCGGCAATGAATTCATTAAGACGCAGGGTGTATTTTTTTAAGCATTCTKCGCGTTCGTGCGGTTCGGACAGGATATAGGATCCTTGTAATTCAAAATACACGCGCGATGCGGGCGTTTGCGCATCTTCTTGGAGAAGAACCTCTTTTTCACGCAAAATYGCGGAATTGTTATGGACCAAAAWTTTTGTGTTGCCGCCGATGTTTTCGAGGGCAGAGCCGTTGATGATTAATTTGTCACCAGATTTRAAATCGATAAGGAGAGGCACGTCTAATCCTTTGAATGAAGTCGGCCYTCAAAATATAATGCGCACCGCGCATCAACTTGATTTGGCCCATGAAAATAAATGGGGCTATGAAAATAAATTCAGGACTGAACCAGGCGGGATGTCCCACCCGTTCAAAGCCTTCGCCACTTCTTCCAAGTTGGTTAACCGTGATTCGTACGAAATCGACATTGTCCGCAATATATTGGCATACCCAGCTTTTATATCTGCAATTTGCGCTTGGCGRCGCTTAAGTTCGACATCAGATATAGACGTTATATCGGTTAGTTTTCCAACCAAACTCGCTGAAATATTYAGGGCAATTTGACTGGCATTTGCGGCGGTTGTATCGGTGACGCTGGAGGCAGTATCGATCAGCCCACTTAATTTATTTAAGTTGTCAAGAATCGCACGGTTSCCATTTGTTGGCGTTACGGTGCCCGCTGGGTCAACAACACCRACAACTGGGACCATGGCTTTCAGGGTTTCGTACATATTTTTYACGTCACGAACCACAAAGGGAGTCGCTATATCAGGATGCACCGTGAGYAACAGAGCMGATGTTTCCTTGATAAGTTCATCACGTTTGGCGGTTARGGCACTCACTTCAGCCGTGGTGAGGTTCGTGTTCGSATCAACACTGGAAAAKGCGGCAATTGCGTCAAGAACCTTGGTCTTCATGCCTGTAAGACGCAAACTATTGGACTTCAGGTCAAAGTTAAAAGCACTTATCGATTTTTGATTATCTTCAAGCTTACGGTAGTCGCTTTGCAAAGCGGCCAAGCGCCGCGGTGTTGTATCGTTTCTAATGATACGATCAATTTCAGAGTTAATGCGCTTGCCGACAGTCYTTTGCGTCGCAGCAAACTGATACTCAAACCCGATCCGCATATTTGTGCGGGCGATTTGAGAAAGAATCGATCCTATGTTGTCGTTTGGCGGGCTCATTCTTCCCGGTCTCCACTGCGAACATCAGACAGATGTTCTGGGCGCTCTTCTGAGCATATCCGATAACGCTTCAATTCTAACACTTTKATGTCTAAAAGGCAAGTGACTGAGTTGGTTAGGCGCTGGTATTAAATGAGCCTGGGCTCTCCACGGTTGATTGGTTCGCTTTGTCTTTTTTGGCATCATTTTTTTGCTCATTGCTCAAGCCTTCAAGTAGGCCCTGGGCAATGTTACGATTGATATCAATCAAAATTTGAATTTGTGCTGGTTCTATGTTGCTCATGCACTCAATCGTGTGGTTATCGACGAACTGGCAGAGCGTTAACATATTTTGGCGCACATCTGCAGGGGTTGCATTTGTGTCCAGGGTCAGTTCAGCTTGAAAAATCGTCCACAGCCGCCAATTGAGTCGGATATTGTCTCGGATATTGCGTTTGGCGGCGGGAAGTGTAAGTTCATCKGCKYKWGCTAATGCATCAAGCGCCATSGTAATRCGGCGTGCAGCTTCGGTCAAAGCCCAAGATTCYGTACGGCTTGGTGAACCGACGACTGGCACAGATGAATAGTTAGAGACTGACATTCGAACTCCGCTCTTTTRCATGATCTTTGATTTAAGCCAAGTGATTAACCATAAGGTTTCTGAAGGGCGTGTGTCCAGAGTTAATCATGGCGCCCCCCTTTTGAGTGCTGTTATAAATAGTTGACAAGGCTTAATCCGCGAATGGTGGACATTGCTTTGTAGGATGCTTCCAACGCGTTCTGATCATTTAGCAATCGCGTAATGACATCAAGTTCGTTGATGGTTTGAATTTTTGTAACCTGGAGGTTTAAATAATCAGATAATTGCTTGTTTGATASATTTGCTCGATTAATAACAATCGCTTGATCCGTGAGTGTTGCCAAAGATTGTTTGATGCTGTTGGTAAAACCGGCTTCGTACTGTGGGTTTGATGTGGAATTTGGTTCTAAAGAAAGGTCCAACAGATTTAGGGCATCCGTCAAACGCTGCGCATTTGGGGCTTGATCTAAACCACCAGCTGTCCCAAATTTACCCTGGGCCATGATGCCCATGGCGCGAATCGCGCGCTCAAAGGCTGGATCACCAGCATTCAAATTAACGGTAAACTCTTGATTTTTTGAAACTTTATGCGTGTGGCTAAAGTTATCCCCTTTGTAGTAGTTGGTGGAATTAATACGGCCATCCGCAAGGGTAACGGTTGCGGTTTCATTGCCACCGGCKGCTTCTGTTGTCAGTGTGCTGAGTACGTCAACGTATGATCCGTCACTGGCAACAGAAACAACGGTATAGCTGCCGTTGTTTGAAACGGTGCCGCCAATATCRATTTTCATGCCGGCTGTCACGGCGCTGAATTGGCTTGTYGCACCGGTAATRCGATCATTGGCATTGGTGTTTTGCGTAAACGTTAAACTGGTTGCGCCCGTGCTTAAGGTTGGTGTTGCCGCCGTGCCTTCATCGGTCAATTTGACTTCTTTGACGGTGATGCTTGTGCCACTATTGGATGCTACAATGTAGGTGCCGTTGTTTTGTGCTGTTCCGGCCACGGTGAATGATGTGCCAGCGGCAAGGCTGCTCAGGGTACCTGATGCTGCGCTGATGGTTGCGGTTCCCCGGTTGAAGGTTAGGCTTGTGAAATCGGCCGATGTCAGAGCCGTGCCGCCGGTTGGCGTTATGGTCGCTGCGGTTACGGCAGYCTCAGTCGTCAACATCACGGTTTTGATTGAAATTATSGTGCCGCCACCCGAGAYRGCACTGACTTCATAKGTGCCGTTGTTGTTGGCCGTTCCTGTGATATCGATGGTACCGCCGACCGTAATGTTAGAAAATTGAGCCGTGCTCGCGGTTATGGTGCTGGTCCCTGCGGTCGTCGTGACACCATCGGCATCTTGGGTAAAGGTTAACCAGTTTGCTTTTCCGGTGCTATCCGCCTTTACGTCAAAGTTTTCCATGTGCGTGGCACGGGTCTTGGGATAGTTGATCGATATGCCATCATATTTTGCTTGAAAATCCGTCAGCGTTGTCAGGCCTAGATCCACGGGCGTGGTGTTTATGCGGTTGCCGGAAAACTGATAGCGACCGCCAATGTTGTCGTTTAAGTAAATCCCCATGGATGACATGGCTGAAAACGCAGCTTCTTGGATTCCGCGAATTGAGTTTGCATCRGTAGGACTGAGAGAGTTGTAAGACGTAAGTTTCTTACGAAAGTCTTTGATAATTGTATCAATGCTTTCAACAGATGTGCTTGTCGAAGATAGATATACATTTTGAATGTCGTTGCTGCGTTGATAATTGTCTAGGGTACCAGCTTCCACTTCATAGGTGATCAAACGCTGAGTTTCAGACCCCAAATGCATGTAATCCTCAGCCTTCATCTTGGTTGAAAGTTGAATTTGGGAATCTTGTAAGCGCGTTCTTACCTTGAAGATATAGCTATTTAACGTTTGTTGGGATGCGTAATTTGCTATGCGTGACATGGTGTTACCTCAATTCCGGCATTCTGCCGATGATTATATATACCTAAACGATATTTTGAAGTGCATCAAACATCTTTTGTAACGTCGATATAATTTTTGCCGCTGCACCGTAGGCCTGTTCAAACTGAATCAAATTTGTCATTTCTTCGTCGAGATTAACACCTCTGAAGTTATCTGACTTGCTTTGTAGGCTATCCGTCAAAGATTGTTGGTAACTAAGGTCCATTATATTACCGTTCGTCAACGAAGCATTGTAGCCAACAATCGACGTTGAAAAAGATGTAAAGTTTACATTGAGTGCGCCCAAACCGCCGGCCTTTGAAAACTGGTTTGGGGTAATCAACGTTTTGGCCATGCCTTGGATGGCGGCATCGTCGTTCACACTCATCAGGTATTCGCCAGCAGCCCCCTTTGTGGAATCCCATTGCAGTTTGCCGCGCGAAATATTGGACGGCGATGCGAGAATGTCACTGCGCACTTGAATAATGGAMGATGTGCGCGTCGCAGMAATACTCAAGCCAACATCCGTTTTGAATGTATTGTTTGCACTCACCACCATGCTAACCCCCGCACTTTCGGATAAACGCAGTCGAAAACCAGTCCCATCGGGCACTTTGGACGCTGTGACGCCAATGTTCGCTGTATCGTTAATGGCCGTCACCATTTGGTCTAGGGTCATCCCTGCGGTGAGTGTCGCCGTTGCGCCGTTAATCGTCGCGGCTGATGTGCTTGCGGCATTRTAAAAGCTGAGGGTCGTGTTCGACCCCAAAGTATATGTGCTGGGGAGAATATTTGTGTCGTAAATGTTATCGGTCGTGGTATCGACAAAAAAATCATTTAGACCTAAGAAGTTTGAAAACCCAGACACAACTTCGTTCTGCCCCGTGCCCGTGCCATCTGCATCGAAAGTGATTGTGGCATCTTGGGCGGCGCTGCCGTTGGCTGTAGCGACTTGGTCGCGCATGACAAAATTTGTCGTGGTGGTGTTTAGGTTAATTGAAAACGTGCCGTTGGTGGTGTTGGAAATCGCGACTGTGGCACCACTGGCTCCGTTGGCGCGCAACCAAGTTTGCATTGTACTGGCGACCGTGTCGATGGTCGCCGTTGCGCCTCCGATAAGGGTGCGAATAGATGTWAYCGCCGTCTGATTTCCCGCCCCATCAACCATGGCTAGGCTTGTATCGGTTGTTCCGCCAAAGGTGATGGTTTGCACAGAGCTGTCGATGAAATCACGGGTGCCGGTCGCACTTTGTAGGCCGGGGAAAGGCGCCCCCGCGTTGTGGGCCAAGTTGACGGCATCCCGCAATCGGGCTGAAAATTCGTCGATTTGGCTTTGTAAGTCTTGCAGAACCGTATCGCGTATGTCGATTAGACCTTTCAGCTTACCACTACGAATTTCGCTGGTGATATCATTTGAAGGAACGACCGCACCGACATAAATGCCATTTAGGTCGCCTTCTGAATGGTTGGTCGTTGCGTTGACGGCACTGGCCTGAACGTGCGTCATTTTCGCCCCTGAATTATCGACTAAAGTACGTCCGCCTTCGGTGAAAACCACGGCATCTCCATCGCTTCGATAATAATAGCGAATATCGACCAGGCTAGAGAGTTCGTCCAATGCCGCATCCCGTTGATCACGAAGATCCGTCACATCAAGCTTAATTGCGGAGTTTGCAATTAATTTGTTGTTGATTGTGCTAATCGTGCCCAATAAGGCCCCGAYCCGATYKGTGGCCGTGGWGATTTCCGCATCGGCTTGCAGRCGTAATTCTTGAACGGTGTCGCTCATACGATTCAACTTGTGTGCGACGTCTCTGCCCTGACGCATGACATCACTTTGTTCAATGGTGCCAGCAGGATTCAACGCGAGCGTATCAACAGAGTTGGTAAAAGAATTCATGGCGTGACTGATGGACGTGTTGTCCGAAGGCCGACCAAATAATTCTTGGAGGCGTAGATAGAAAGGGTCGCGCGCACTAAGGTCGTTAAGCGTGCTGATTTCTTGTCGTACACTTTTCATCAAACCTTCATCAACTTTACGGGTCACTGATGAAATTTGAACGCCCACTCCGACACCGCGAATGACGCGTTGTTCCATATTYACGACTTTGCGTGAATATCCGGGCGTGTTTACGTTGGAAATGTTGTTTGAGACAGTATTCAAAGCTTCTTGGTTTGMAAGCAAACCACTTTGAGCGGTTCTCAATGCACTGGTTAGACTGCCGGACATATCGTGCTCCTTTCTAGAAAGTGCGTCTTCATTTTGCCCTACAAATTTTCATCAATAGAAAAAGATGACATTTTTGCTTTATTGACGTGWGCATCTTGTTCKGGRRTSCCGCGTGCGCCGTAAGTCCCKGCACTTGGTGTGGCGGCCTTAAGGCTGCTGGCCACAACATTCATGTAGCGTTTTCCAACTTCAATATTGATTTTAAGCTCGTTCGCATTGATCTCAACGAGCTCTTGAAGGCGCAAACTCAGGTCTTTGATTTTTTCCATGAGGATTGGATCAACTTCGGAATAGTCTTGGTCAGGCTGATCCATGCCAAGAACACGAATTTCATAAGCGCGGCTGAGTTTAATTTTTTGCTCAAGCAAGTCTTGCACCACATTATTGCGGCCTTCGGTCAGGGCTTTATTTTCTTGCTCTAAAATTTTGATTAAATTTTGTGCAATGAACAACAGATCGTCAATGCGTTCTTTTGCTTCCAATACTTCGGCCATTATTTCGCCTCCTGCAATTTTAACATTTCGCGCATCACGGCRCCGGCAATGCCTATGCCACCTGATTTAGCGATTGATTTACCGTATTCATCGACCATTTGTGTGCGCCACATGTCTTCGGCTTTTCCGCCACCAAACATGCTGTCAGACTTGACGCCATCAAACATGGGCTTCAGCATCTGGGACAAAAATACAGCTTCGAAGTCTTGTGCGGTTTCGCGCATTTTAGCCAAACTTGCCGCTTTGTTTATGGTGGGCAAGGCGCGGCCAGTGTTCACAACGGCTTGGGCAGAAAGTAATGCATTAGCTTCCATTACATCACCTGAATTTCAGCTTGAAGGGCCCCTGCGACCTTTACAGCTTGCAARATGGTGATCATATCCCGTGGGCCGATACCCAAAGCATTCAAAGCGTTAACAAATTGTTGCAGAGATACGCCGTCTTGCAGTACGGCAAGCTGACTGCCTTGGTTTTGTGTCACAGCAACATTGGTTCTTGCCACGGTTGTTGTAGCCCCGGTTTGAGAAAACGGCCCAGGCTGGGAAACCTGTGGGGTTTCCGTGATGCGAATGGTCAAATTGCCTTGAGCGACGGCCACCGTTGAAAGGCGGACATTTTCACCCATGACGATAATGCCCGATTGTTCATCAATGATGACACGGGCWATTTGGTCGGGTTCRACGCGCAGTTGTTCGATATCGGTCATCATGTCCACGACACGGCCGTTATAGCTGGCGGGGACTTTGATTTTGACGGTACTGGGGTTGGTCGAAACCGCTGCTGATGTCCCCAAAAATGCATTCACAGCTTCGGCGATCCGCCGCGCGGTGGTGAAGTCGGGATTGCGCAGGCTCAATTTGACGCTTTTCATGCCGGCAAGGTCGAATTTGATTTCACGTTCAATGATTGCGCCATTGGCGATGCGTGCGGATGTTGGCACACCCTTGGTCACGGTTGTTCCGGCCCCACCAGCGGTAAAACCRCCAACGGCGACTTGACCTTGYGAGACGGCGTAAACGTTGCCGTCGGCRCCCAACAAGGGGGTGACCAATAAGGTGCCGCCCAGAAGGYTTTTTGCATCACCCAGCGARCTGACCGTAACGTCAAGGCGGGTGCCTTTATCGGAAAATGGGGGCAAGGTTGCKGTCACCATGACCGCAGCGACGTTTTTTGAATCTAAACCAGCGGCCGTGGGCTTAACGCCTAAACGGTTGAGCATSGCTTGCAAACTTTGTTTGGTGAAATGACCATCTTTGAGCTTATCACCTGTGCCATTCAGACCAACAACAAGGCCATAACCGACCAACATATTGTCGCGGACACCTTGGAAATCGACAATGTCTTTGATGCGTGAAGAGGCGCTTGCAGGGCTGGACCAGGCAAGGCCAAACAGCATGATCATGCTGGCTAGTCCAGCGGCCATGGTCTCTTTAAACAGGCGACGCATTGAGGGGGAAGGTGCGACAAAGGCTTTGCCGGACAATCTTCCGTGGCTTTGGTTTTGGGCCTTAAATGCAATTGCGCGGTTCATGTTTTTGTTCCCGTTCTTTGGTCTTATTCTTTGTCGTTTATGCGGTGTCTCTGCCGCCTTACGTTATATATATGCGAAAATCATGCCACTTATTTTGTTGCGCATAATATACTGAAAATAAACGATTAAATTATAATTTATGGTCTTAAAAACGACCCCCGCCGGGCAGGGGATGCCGGGCAGGGGTAAAATTTTCCGTGTTAAGGGGGCTCAGTTAGCGTTTTAARTCGCGGGCGACGGTGGTCATTTCATCGGCGGTGCGAAACACTGTGGATGMAGCGTTATAGGCCCTTTGCGTGATCAGCATTTTAGTGATTTCACTTGCCAGGTCGACGTTGGAAAGTTCCCGTGAATTGGGGATAAAGGTGGCATAGCCTTCGGACCCTGCGGTTGTAACAGTCGCTTTACCTGAAGCATCGGTGGGCCTGTATACGTTGCCATTGATGCTTTCCAAAGCGTTTGGATTGGCAAATACACCTAAGGCAAGCTTGTAAACCGGGCGATTCGTGTTGTCTTCAAAATGACCGATAACGTTACCAAGGCTGTCAAAACTGAATGACGTCATGTTTGACGATGCAAAGCCATTTTTGGTGTATCCTTGTGGCAGGAAACCACCATAAAACTGCTTCACTTGGCTAATATCAACAACGGCTGCTGAGGTTCCTCCACCATTGAATTTCAAAGCAAGGGTTAAGGTTTTTGGTGATGCAATAGTGCCGTCGCTGTTAAACGTAATGGCGGTGTTGGCGCCCGTAACGCTGTTTAAGACATTGGCGGTGGTGTTGACCAACGTTGCCGCATTATCGTTTAAGGCCGTGTAGTTGGCGGTTACCGYRGTYGCCACGTTTGTGGGGKTGCCGCCGTTATTCGTYACAGTTGTKGMCAAGGTGTAMGCCGTGCCGGCCGTGTCTGAAACCAAGTTGAGTCCAGCGGYACCATTTGTGCTGGCGGTGACGAGGGGGGCTAGGGTGACGTTGGCGTTGATMWKGMYRAKRATGTTGTCGCGAAGTGTGGTTAAGGTATCGGCACCGCCCGCCGTTGCGGTTAAGGTAATACCATTGATCGTCACGTGGTATGCATCTCCTAGGGCGACGCCGCCGGCTAAGGTCACCGTGTCAGCCTGCGCGACGCTCACGGGGCCTTGGGTTGCCCCCGAGGTGTTGGTGAGTGCACTGCCCGCAGTAACGGCGGTCAGGGTTATTATTCCGGCGCCACCTGCTGCTGCGGTTGCACTGGCGCTTGCTGCTGGATTTGCGTTGATGGCGGCGACGAGGTTATCGCGAATGACATTAAGCGAGGCTTCGGTGCCATCCGTAGTGTAGGTGACGTTGGTCCCGTTTACGGACACGGTGTATTTGTCCCCAACTTCACCGGGCGTTCCCGCAAGGGTGATGGTATCCACTTGGGCCACTGGCGTTTGGGTTGATGTGGTGGAAACAGTCCAACCAAGGGTTTTCGTTTTGGTGAAATTGAGCTTGACGGATTGTGATGTACCAAGACTATCAATAACGGTGATGTCGTATCGATTGATGTCGCCGATGGCGTTTCCTGCGGGCAGGTTTAAGCCCAAGTCGGCTGTCGTCGTTGCTTCGAATGTCTTTATAAAAGCATACTGATCCACACGAAGGCTAGACGTGGTCCCCGTGGCTGCGACGGTCCCCCCTGCATAGGCCCAGCCTTGGATAAAGTTGCCATTTTTATCGGCAAGATAGCCATCTTTGGTGATGACATTCTGCCCGCCGATCCCGGTAACCGTGACATCCTTTGCGGTCTTGATTTCAAGACTTCCATCGCGTCCGTAAACACTTTGGCCCGTTCCATCTTGTTTCGTGTTCATCACGAAAAAGCCCTTACCGCTGATCGCGACATCGGTTGCGACTTGGCTTGCAATTATATTGCCTTGCTTGGTGATCGTGGATACTTCTTGGGGCCGGACACCGCCGTTGTCGCTGACGTTGTTTATGTTTCGACTCAGCAGAGTCGAAAACTGGGTACTTGTACCCTTGTATCCGCCCGTGCCAACGTTCGAGATGTTCACACTAATATTGTGAAGCGATCTTGATTGACTCATCATGCCCAGCATCGCGCTGGAAAATGCTCCGTAGATGGCCATTTGGCTTCTCCACCTTTATCTAATTTCTGTGTGCACGCGTTGCACATRGTTTTCTTCACCAATATAAAAGCAAGAATGGTGCCAAGTTTTGAATATGGTTAATATGTTGTTTTAAATGAATTTATTTTTACGAGGAGGGGCACTATTTTCCACAAGCCGAGGCTCTAAGCAATTCTTGCCGGGCTAATGTTGTTTATGCCCCTTAACCGAGCGGAAAAATGAAGACCTGTTTGGGGTCGGCCCAGGCCGTAATGGCGGCTCCGAATTCGGGCCTTAGAACGCCGGGTACGCGAAYGTGCAAGATGAYGTTACCTTGTCCATSAAGTYYCGGYACRGAAACATGRAGGTGACTGGAYCGGCCCAAAAGGAAGACGTCTTCRACGTGCCCAAAGGTGAGACCTTTACCATCATGCGCCGTTTTATCGTGGCCCATAGCAACRTTTATACCCTCCATGCGGATTAAAACTTGCGCAAGCTCGCCATCGGGAATAGACGGAATTGAATAGAGTCCAAGGGGGCAGGTTACTTGGCCGTTTGTGACAGGCCCAGAAAATTGGTTCAATTCCCCAAAAAGTTCCGCAACAAAGGCATTTACGGGGTGGAAATAGATTTGTACGGGGGTGCCGGCTTGGACCACCTCTCCGTCTTTCATGATCACGATGTGGTCAGCCATAAACATCGCTTCATCGGGGTCGTGTGTGACCATAAGTACGGCTACTCCACATTCTTTTAAAAATGAAAGCGTTTCTTCGCGAACTTGCACGCGGCGCGTAACATCTAAGCCGGAAAATGGCTCATCCAAAAGTAAAATTTCAGGTGCGGGTGCCAGGGCGCGTAACAAGGCTACGCGTTGCTGTTGCCCCCCTGATAGCATATAAGGAAAGCTGTTTCGGTGCTGGTCGATGCCAAAACGGTGCAGGGATTTTTCAATCCAATCGCGGCGTTCGGCCGTTAAATCGGAAAGTCCAAAGGCGATGTTGTCAAATACGTTCAAGTGTGGAAACAAGGCGTAGTCTTGAAACATCAAGCCAATGCCCCGTTTTTCCGGAGCAACACACAAACCGTTTGAGCCATCGGCAACCSSCACGCCYCGTAATTGAATACGGCCTTGTTGGATGATTTCMAGMCCCGCAGCCAAGCGCAACAGRGTTGTCTTGCCGCACCCRGAAGGYCCYAACAAACAGGTCACTTTTCCGGCTTCTGCGATCAAAGATATATCGTTGAGCACGGATGTCGGCCCAAATGCGTGTCCGATGCGGTCCATCACCAACCCACTCATGAAGAAGACTCCATATTCTGGGGGGCTGTGCCTCGGGAGTGGGCGATGGTTAAGCTTAGGAGGATAACCGGGATAATGCCGGTGCCGACGATGGTCAGTGCGGCGAGTGAGGCTTCGGGCAGCAATTCATCGGAAGCATATTGATGGACGAATGTCGCAAGGGTATCAAAATCAAACGGGCGCAAAATCGTGGTCATAGGGAGTTCTTTCATGCAGTCCACAAAGACCAGCAAGGCCGCCGTCATAATGGAACTTTTTAGCATCGGCAGATGGACCCGTCTTAGCGTTGCGAGCGGTCCGGCCCCTAAAGTTCTGGCGGCGCCGTCCATGGATAGAGTGATCTTGGCAAGCCCGGATTCAGCAGAGCCAAATGAGAGCGACAAAAAACGCACCACATAGGCAAACGTGACAGCCGTAACAGTGCCGGAAAAAATCAATCCGGTGGATATGCCAAACGTAGATAAAACAAAACCATCAATTTTATTATCCGTGTAGCCTAAAAACATGACAACACCGATCGCCAGAACTGTCCCGGGTACGGCGTACCCCAAAGTGGCTAAACGAGCAACGATATTTAACCAATGTGCTCTACCTAACCGAAGACTATAAGCCAAAAATACGCCCAATACGATCGTAATAAATGCAGCTAGAGCAGATAGGCTAAGGCTGTTGATGGTAATGCTCCAATAATTGGCATCTAAGGTTTCTTGATAAAAATCTAAAGCATAAGCCGCAAGCACCCATGCCGGCAACAAAAAGCCTAAGGTGATCGGCAGGGCGCACAGAACAAACGCGCCCAAGGCGGGGAAGGGCGACAACTGATAACCTATGAAGGGTTGTTCGGGGGTTGATGTGTGATGAAATTTCTGACGTCGCCGCTGGTAGCGTTCCAGGCTGACCAATATAATGACAAAGGTCAGCAAGATTGTGGCCAATTGGGCGGCTCCGGATGGGCTATTCATATTCAGCCACACGTCAAATATGCCGGTGGTGAAGGTGGCAACGGCAAAAAAATCAACGGTCCCATAATCGTTTAGAGTTTCCATCATCACAAGGCTTACGCCCACGGCAATGGCCGGGCGGGCCAGGGGCAGGGCAACCTTAAAAAAGCTTTGCCATGGGCTTTGGCCCAAGGTGCGGCTCGCTTCTAAAACGCTAACATTTTGGTTCAAAAAGGCCGTGCGCGCCAGGAGATAAACGTAGGGGTACAACACCAAGGTCATCATGGTGATCGCCCCGCCAAGGGATCGAATTTCGGGAACCCAATAATCTTTGCGCATTTGAAACCCGCCAAAATCACGGATCATAATTTGGACCGGACCAGCATATTCTAAAAGGTCGGTGTAAACATATGCAATCACATATGCGGGCACCGCCATGGGAATAAGCAGCGCCCATTCAAAGATCTTCTGACCCGGAAAACGGCACATGGTAACGACCCATGCTGTGGCTGTGCCGATCACAAAAGTGCCGATGCCAACCCCGATCATAAGCCGTAAAGTGGTCCACACCAATTGYCCCAAGATCGTATCAACAAGATGTGWCCAGATGTCGCCACTGGGYGCGATCGCTAAACCGATCACCCATAAAATGGGCASCACGACGACCAAGGCAATGGCAAGCGTACCAAGCGCCCAACCATTTAAAGCCGGAAAGCCTAGCGTCCGGCCTGATTTTGCGGGAGCGTTAGTGATCAAAGTTTACCCGGTCCATCATTTTGGTCGCCTCATCGTGATGCTCAACAATTTTAGATAAATTTAGGTCGTCGGCTTTGAAGGTGCCCCACGATGCCACCAAAGGATCTAGGGCAACCCCCGTTTTAAGAGGGTATTCCATGTTTTGAGCGGCAAACAGGCCTTGCGTTTTAGGGGCCGAAAGAAACTCTAAAAACATCACGGCTTGTTTGCTGTGCGGGGCATATTTGGCAATGCCTGCGGCCGACACATTAACATGAGTCCCGCGATCGTTTTGATTGGGGAAGACGATATTGACCGCCTCTGCACTGATGCGTTCTTCTGGCTTTTTGGCATTGGTGAGCATCTTGCCATAATAGTAACTGTTGCCAACAGATACGTCGCATTCACCTTGGTAAATGGCTTTGACTTGAGATCTGTCGTTGCCTTGGGGGCGGCGGGCAAGGTTGCTTTTAAGTCCCCTTAGCCAGACTTCGGCTTGGTCTAATCCACGCGCAGCGATGATGGAGGCCAGAAGCGAGATGTTGTAAGGGTGCTTGCCGGAACGCATACACACGCGGCCCTTCATTTGGGGCTTAGCCAGGTCTTCATAGGTCGTGACTTCACCCGCAGCAACGCGTGTTTTATGCGTATATATAACCCGTGCGCGCATTGTCAAACCAAACCATAGGTCCTTGGGGTCGCGATATTGAGCAGGGATATTGTTCTTTAAAATAATACTGTGCGTCGGCTGTAACAGGCCTGCAGATTCAAATTCAGCCATGCGATTGATGTCAGCCGTCAGAATGACATCAGCAGGACTGTTCTGGCCCTCAGCCATAAGGCGTTGGAGGAGACCCTTTTTGGAAAATATAATTTTAACRGWGATGCCGGTCTYGTCTTCAAAAGCTTTGATRAGAGGCTTGATGAGGAAGGCTTGGCGATAGCTATAAACGTTTAAAACGTTTTCCTTAGCCCAGGCCGGGCGAACCATCCCATAGGCGATGGACGACACAATAAGCACAAAAGAGACAACGTGCCGAGTTTTAGATATCATAAGGAGGAAATGGGACATTTTGCGACTCATTCTTAATTGGACTATGGCAAACATATTCTAGTTGCGAATCGTTTGCAATAAAAATAAACATATTTTTTATGGGGGTATTAAAATTCAGAAACCGAATATAATAATTCAACATTTATTTAATTGGCCGGTGCCATACTCTATGCTGACCTCTATAAATGATTCTTTTTTGTCATCACGTTTAGAATGGACCGAGAGATGAAAGTCAGCAACGTTGATCGAAGCAAAAGTGCCAAAGGCACGAAACAAGCCAAGGGGACTTCGTCCAATTCCGGATCTGGTTTTGCCGATAAGTTACGAGGGGCATCCGCATCGAGCAGCGCACCTCTGCCTGCGGTAGGTGTGACGGATAATGCCAGCATTGACGGCGTAGACGCTCTTTTGGCTATGCAAGAAGTTGGAGATGTTTCTGATCGCGATGCCCGCAAGAAGGCCATGTCTTATGGTGACGACATGCTTGATCGTCTGAAGGTCATTCAAGATGGCTTATTGGCCGGTGGAATCCCAAAAGAACAGCTGATGGAGATGGCTAAAAAACTGCGGACGGGCCGTTCTTTTCTGGCCGACAAACAGCTAAATAGCATCCTAGATGAGATCGAATTGCGCGTTGAAGTTGAGATCGCAAAGCATACACAGGGCCTTTGAAGGTCTGAATCGGTGTTTTTTTGCCTAGGTTTTCTGCGGTCTAGGCTGTTTTACGGTATTTGTGTAAATCACTGCTTGCACCCAAGGGCTTCATTCCATATATTTCGCCCGATTTCTTTACTTTGAAGTGACAGGGTTAAGTATGAACGTTTATCTTCCTCCCGACTATAAACCCTCTGATGATGAGGTGTTTATGAATCCAATGATGATCGAATTTTTCCGTCAGAAGCTTCTGAGCTGGAAAAATGAGTTATTAAGAGAATCAAGCGACACACTTGAACACCTTCAAGAAGGTACAGTTGCAGCACCAGACCTTGCAGATCGTGCTTCCGTGGAAACCGAMCGTGCCTTGGAATTGCGAACGCGTGATCGTGCTCGTAAATTGAYCAGTAAGATCGATGAGGCATTGAGCCGTATTGGCGATGGTTCTTATGGGTATTGCGAAGATACGCATGAACCAATTTCCATTCGACGTCTAGAGGCGCGGGCAATTGCAACATTAACGATTGATGCGCAAGAACGTCACGAACGGATGGAAAAGACCCATCGCGACGATTAATCTTAAAAGATAATTTTTGCTCTGAAACAAGTCCTTAAAAGTGTGGTGTCCCGAAAGGCGCGCCGCACTTTTTTGCACTTTAAAACAATAACTATTTGAAGTTAAATATTTATTGTTTTGAGAGATTCAATCTATACTAYATTTAGACGATGRTYTTGGATTAAATTGCATAGATTGAGAATGGGGGGAATGACAAACATTACAGAAAAATATTTTCTATAATCAATCAACASGAAAAGCATCAAAACTCTTTTCGCCGCCTTGCAAAAAGTGTGTTATCTGCATCCCAGCGCTGTTGTTGTTACCGATAAAGATAATTTGATCACCGACTGCAATCCGGCATTTGAGGAAATGATGGGGTACAGCCACGATGAAGTTGTGGGGCGTAACCCGTCGTTATGTAAATCAAATAAACACCCGCCCGATTTTTATAAGGGAATGTGGAAACACATCGTAGAGTCTAACCCTTGGGAAGGGGAGCTTTGGGATCGCCAAAAAGATGGCGCGGTTTATCCTAAATGGCTGTGCATTGACCGTTTTGCGGATGAAAATGATCAGACGCNTTTTTTATATGGCCGTGTTCCATAATTTMAGTGAAAAATCTAAAAACGATGAAGTGGTYGATAAACTYTTATAYTATGATCACCTGACGGGAYTGCCCAATCGGGTCCTYTTTCGCCACCATTTAGAACAYGAACKTCAAGTGTCTGACCGTTACCAYMGAAAAGYGGGGTTGATGSTGGTTAACATTGAYCGGTTTGGGCAAATTAATGATGGTTTTGGYTATTTGGCSGGRGATGARTTAMTTRTTTCTGTTTCCAAGCGYCTAGARRYCTRTATCCGCTTGACGGACTTAATTGCTCAATCTGGGRATGAWGAAGAACGTAAACCTGACTCGTTATCCAGATTCGGTGGGGATGARTTTTCCTTTATTTTGTCGGAYCTTGTSGAAGGTGAAAGCGCGTCWATCGTTGCYARCCGGGTGATGMAAGTGTTTGAARAGCCCTTTGACCTTAACGGTGAATCACTTTTYCTCAACGTCAGCGTCGGCATTGCMRTATAYCCTGATAATGGCTCTAAYATGAGTGAAYTGTTACGSTGTGCCGAAAATGCYTTGTCCCGKTCMAAGCGTAATGGWGGGRACGAGTACACATTTTTTNCCGAGRCMATGAAYCAAAATWCGGCRGCTCGSATYCGCATGGAAGGCAGCMTYCRTAGGGCTGTRAAGGAARGYGARTTTGTCCTTTACKATCAACCAAAAGTAGATATTTCGACGGGTGCTTTATGTGAAATGGAAGCCCTTATACGCTGGCCGCAAGCCGATGGAACGATCATACAGCCCGTCGATTTTATTCCATTGACCGAAGAAACAGGATAAATTGTGCCCATTGGGGCATGGGTGTTGAAGCAAGCCTGCGCAGACATTTTGGCTATAAACCTTGGTTTCGGAAAATATTTGAAGGTTGCCGTTAACATTTCACCCAAACAATTTAACCAACACAATTTTTTAGAATCAATTCAAACCATTGTGGCTGAATCGGAATGCGACCCAACGTTCTTAGAAATAGAAATTACCGAAAGTCTGGTGATGGAAGACGTAGATAATGCAACCCTTACGATGAAGGCTATTCGTGATATCGGCATCACCTTGTCCATGGATGATTTTGGGACGGGGTATTCGTCACTCGCCTATTTGCGGAAATTTCCCCTAGATGCGCTGAAAATAGACAAGTCATTTGTGGAAGCAATGACGGAAAGTTCTGCGGATGCCTCTATCGTTTCTGCGATCTGTTCGATTGGCCGAAACTTAAGGTTGGCCGTGATTGCCGAGGGCGTGGAAAACGAATTTGAGGTCCCCATGCTTGAAGAAATGGGCTGCACCATGATTCAGGGATACCTTTACGGAAAGCCCATGCCAATCGACGAATTCAGAGAGATATTTTCACCAAATAATATCATCGTATCCGAGCTGAAAAGGACCTGGACGCGTTCACAATCAGGGGGCGCAGGATTGAATGTGTGGTTCAACTGAGGAAGAGCGAAGGAGGCTCTTGCGGGGGCAAATTTTAACAGCACATGGCTTAGGTCCAAACGATACTTTAAATCCCTGACGGGCATTGAGGCGGGGACCCAACCGCATATACCAAAACCTGGGCGGGGCCCCAAACGGGTTGATGACTGCCTGATTTTGAACGGTATTTTTTATATTCTCAGAACAGGGGTGCCGTGGCGCGATCTTCCTGATCGTTATGGGCCGCGCACAACGGTCTACAACCGTTATGCCCGTTGGGCGCGTCGAGGGATTTGGAAAGCAATATTTGATGCTCTTGTCAGCAGAAATGACGATAGCTTGTTCTTTATCGACAGTTCCATTGTTATGGCTCACCGAGCCGCCACGGGCGTAAAAGGGGGAAATTGGCGCAGGATATCGGCCGCTCACGCGGAGGTCGCACAAGTAAGGTTCATGCGGTTGTCGATGAAACAGGGCGGCCTTGACACTTCATCATCACCGGTGGGCAGGTCCACGACAGCAAGGTGATGGTCGATCTTTTAGACGGCGCTGGAGCGTCCTGAGCCGTGGTCGCTGATAAGG
>JAESSB010000002.1 GCA_016764335.1 Magnetovibrio sp. | reverse complement strand
ACTTGTTTAGACTGTGGCTATTCTAAATGTGGATAATGATATGAGTATGCGCCGCTGTCTTAAATGCAGAAAAGAATACGACAAAACCAAAACGGAATGCCCTGCTTGTGGCACCAAACATAACCCCGGTGCTGAAAAGCTGGGGTATGTGTCTTTCGCGATTGTAGGCTCTCTTTTCATCCTTCCGGACCTGAATTTTTATATGGTACACGGACGACTTCCCGCCAGCATAGATGAGTTTCTGCAAGCCGTGACATCGTTGTTTTCATTTTAAATCGACAACGCGAAGCATGATATGACCAAGCGACCACGCCGCAAGACCGGAGATTTTGACCATCCGGCGATGACCTACAAGGCTCCGAAAGAGCTGCGTAGATTTAGGGCTGGCATGGTGCTCATCGTCACCACTCTTGTCATCACAGGGGTCTGGACGGGAGGCTGGTTCATCGCCCAAGCCGTAGCCACTTCGGCGATTTCCGATTGGATGGATAAGCAGCACGCCAATGGGGCTACAGTCCGTTATGCAAGCTTGGATCTATCGGGTTACCCCACACGCATCATCATGAAAATAACGGCACCTCACTATAGCGGGCCAGTGTTGGGCGAAAATATAGACTGGCGTGGCGATAGCCTGACCATCAGCACTCGCCCTTGGAATCCCACCACTCTACACATTGAAGCTTCGGGCCGACACGAAGTAAAAATTGCCGCCAAGGGCTTGGCCTTTCAAGGCGATGTGCAAAATTTAAGTGTCGACCTTACACCCGGTGCAGATTGGCCGGAAAATCTAAAGATCGCCGTGAAAGGCCTGAATTTACGTGATGTAACCAATAATAGCCAAGCCTCCATCGGAAGTTTAGACCTCAGCCTTAACGCCGATACGGGGGGGGCTGAGTTACGGCTGTCTGTGAAGGGTGAAGCCTTACACTTGCCCAAGACCGTGAAATTGCCCTTGGGCAACTTGATGCAAAGCGTGGATATAAAAATTAAGGTGGATCACCCCTTATCCCCCACACAATTAGCGAGCGATTTGACTGATGTGCTCCCGGCGTGGCAACAGCGCGAAAATAAAATTGACATTCAACGCTTTAAAGTGCGCTACGGACCCTTAGGCGTAACGACATCTGGCCCCTTAAGCTTGGATGAAGACTTGCAGCCTACCGGCGTTTTTACGGCAAAAATTGAAGGAYTGTTTCACGTTTTAGAAAYTTTACGCATTCAAGGCCTGGTTCGTCCTGCGAATGCGGTGATCGCCACCATGGCCCTGTCCATTTTCAGCAAACGCCCATCAGGCGGTGGACCATCATCGATCAATTTATCGGTGAAACTCAAAAAGGGAAAATTGAATTTAGGTCCGGTTTCAATCTTAGATATGGGGCACTTTACCTGGGGTATTCCCGCCCCGGCCCCCCTTGTCAAAGAGGTGCCCGCGCCCCGCAATTACAAAAATATGCCGCCCATTTTTTAGTCCGGTTTGACATCAGGAATGTGCTGTTTCAAATCAATGATACCCCGGCGAATAGCTCGGGTACGGGTGAAGGCGTCTTCCAGAAGGTCGCCGTCACCTTGTTCAATAGCGTTGGTCATGCGGTCCAAATCGTCGCGAAATCGACCTAAAATATCAAGCACAGCACTCTTATTAGATAAAAATACATCACGCCACATCACCGGGTCGGAAGCGGCTATACGCGTGAAATCGCGAAACCCGGCGGCGGAAAACTTAATAACTTCGTTTTGTGTATCGTCTTCCAACTGGGCCGCCGTATCGACGATGGTATACGCAATCAGGTGCGGCAAATGAGAGGTAATGGCGAGCACACGGTCATGATGATTAGGGGTCATGATTTCAACATTTGCCCCACACATTTGCCACAACGTGCGCACCTTGTCCACGGCTTCGGCATTGGTCTTTGGGGGCGGCGTAAGAATACACCAATGGCCGGGAAACAGGTCCGCATAACCAGCCTTAGGTCCAGAATGTTCGGTGCCTGCGATGGGATGGCCCGGCACCAAATGTACACCACTGGGCAAATGCGGAAGAATATCCTTGATCGCTGAGGCCTTAACGGATCCCACATCGGACACGATTGCTCCGGGCTTTAATGCTGAAGCCATAGCCTTAGCCACGGCTTCATAAGCCCCCATCGGCGTGCACACGACGACCAAATCGGCATCTTGCACAGCTTTTGCGGGGTCTTGGGTATAACAATCGCCCAGGTTCAACGCCTGAGCGGTTGCCAAGGTATCGGCACTGCGCGTGGAAATAAAGATATGTCCGGCCAACCCATGTTTGGCAATGGCGCGCGCTAAACTAGACCCGATGAGGCCAATGCCGATTAAGGCAACCCGGTCAAAAAGGGGGGCCGTTTGCTTCATAAGGGGCCTTTCAAAAACATGCCAATGGCTCCAATACAAGCGTCCATATCATCACCTGTGCCAATTGAAATACGTAAGTACGCTGGTAAACCATAGCTGGCCATGCGGCGCACGATAATACCCATATCCCGTAAATAGCCATCACAGCTTTCGGCGGTGGCCCCATCCTTAAATTCGACCAGCACAAAGTTGGCGGAACTTTTTGTGGTTTTAAGGCCAAAACCTTGCAAAGCTGCTTCGGTCTTGGCCCGCCATTCTTGGACATGGCGCCGAGATTTATCTTGAAATTCGATATCTTGCAGCGAAGCAATGGCTGCCGCTTGGCCCATGCTGGACACATTAAAGGGTCCGCGCACCCGGTTCAAGATATCAGCGATCTCCGTCGGACAGTAGGCCCATCCCACACGCAGCCCCCCTAAGGCGAAGAGCTTGGAAAAGGTGCGGGTCATGATGGTATTTTGTCCCGCATCGACCAATTCGGCTCCGGCACAGTAATCGTCATGATCAACAAATTCAGCATAGGCCGCATCAATCACCAACAAGACATTCGTGGGCAAGCCCTGGCGCAATCGCGCCATTTCGCCTTTGGGCAAATAGGTCCCCGTAGGATTGTTGGGGTTCGCAACAAAAACAATGCGGGTTTTGTCGGTGACATGAGCCAATAAGGCATCCACATCCGTGGTCAGATTTGTTTCGGGGGCCGTCACAGGGGTCGCCCCTGCGGCATGTGCACAAATGGGATACATCAAAAACCCGTGTTCACAATACAAAACCTCATCGCCAGGACCAGCATAAGCAACGCAAAGCATGGATAAGATTTCATCGGACCCGGCACCACAAACAATCAGGTCAGCGTCCAAATCAAAGCGTTCGGCAATGGCTGCGTGGAGCGCAGCCGCAGAACCATCGGGGTAAAAATTCGCGAACTGAGCCGTATCCGCCATCACGGCCAACGCTTTGGGGCTGGGGCCGAAGGGACCTTCGTTTGACGATAACTTGATAATCCGCGTTTTACCGTCAAGTCTGGACTCACCAGCAACATAAGGGTTAATGCTCAAGATTCCGGGGCGCGGCGTGACAGTATAGGCCATTTTAGATGCCTTCCATCTCCGCTTCGGTGACCTGGGTCGCATAGCCGCCCAGCGAAACAATACGTTTAAAGGCACCTTCGAACGTATCGGAAACGGCTTTCACGCGGGGGTCTTCGGCGGTGGCAAAGCCTTCAACTTCGACCAAGGTCTGCCACACTTGTGGTCGGCTAGGGTCTAGGCAATCCGTCGCGAAAACAATCGGAAGGCCAACATTGGAAAAAGCCGTCGCCAAGCTCGCCGAGGCAATTTGCTCGTTGGTTTCGATCACCAGATACGAACGGTCACGGCCCGTGGGTTCTTGAGCGACAGGACAGATAACCAAAGCTTCGCGTTCATGGGTCCGGGCGTTGCCACCGGGGATAAAGGGGAGCCTTGCGATGATGCGGGGGGTTGCTTGGTCTTCGAACACCAAGCGACGCCACCACGGTGCTTCTTCTTTGCGCGCCGGCATGGGTAAAATGCCGAGTGTGGCGTCTTGTTTTTGCACAGCTTCGATTATGCGCCGGGCTGACGGCATCGGAGTCATTGGTGAAAAACTGCCATATTGGTCCCGGGCCAAATCCCAGAGCCCGGTGTCATTTTCATTGGTGAAAACGGCAACGGAAAAGGGGCCTTCCAGGCGCAACGTGGCAACAATAAGTTCGCGCCAGATGCGAAATAGTTCGCTTTTTGGGAATTTCCCTTCGTGCGCTTTAAACAGACGGTAAATAATTTCGGCTTCACGGGCTGGACGAATCTTAATGCGTTCGTTTTTCTTATAAGCCCGCACCTCTTCCACAATTTTAGTGCGGCGTTGCAACAGTCCGTGAAGTTGATCGTCAATGTCGTCAATGTCGCTCCGGAAGTCTGAAAGGTCGCGTGCCATGATTTAAGTTCGCCTATGATGATAAAGAGGTTATGAGTGATAATACATCAAGACCAAGAATCAAAGAAAACATTGACACTTTGAAGACGTAAACTTAGCTATGATACCACTTGATGGAAATGTGGAAGCCGATACATTATGACCGATAAGCGCGTGTATGCAAATAACGTTAACGTTGCGTATGAAGATGGTGCCTGGACTTTGCCCGGCGAACGCGTGCGCTTGGCGTCCCAAACCCCGCTCTCTTTAGATTGCGGAATATCCTTGTCGGGCGTCGATATCGCATTTCAAACATGGGGCACTCTTAACGCCGACAAGTCCAATGCCATCCTCATTTGCCACGCCTTAACGGGCGATCATTTCGTGCTAGGCCCACATCCGCTCACGGGCAAGAGCGGCTGGTGGGAAGAGGTTGTGGGCGCAGGAAAAGTTATTGATATCGACCGCTATTTCGTGATTTGCTCCAATATCTTGGGCGGCTGCATGGGCAGTACGGGCTTACAATCGATCAACCCGCAAACGGGCAAACATTGGGGCCGCGATTTCCCCGTCATCACCATCGGCGATATGGTTCGAGCCCAAAAGCTGCTGATTGATCATTTGGGCATTGAAATGTTATTTGCCGTGGTTGGCGGTTCCATGGGGGGCATGCAAGTTCTGGAATGGGCTTGTCAATTTCCAGACAACGTTTTTGCCGCCGTTCCCATTGCGACAACGGCCCGCCATTCGGCACAAAACATTGCCTTTCATGAAGTTGGACGCCAAGCCATCATGGCCGACCCAGATTGGTGTAAGGGCGATTATCTCGCTGAAGGTAAGTTTCCACACAGAGGATTAGCCGTGGCCCGCATGGCGGCGCACATCACATATTTATCCGAAGCGGCGCTAACCCGTAAATTTGGCCGAAACCTTCAAGATCGCGAGACCGTGAGCTATGGCTTTGATGCTGATTTCCAGGTTGAAAGCTATTTACGCCACCAAGGCAGCTCCTTTGTTGATCGTTTTGATGCCAATTCCTATTTGTTYATCACCCGCGCCAYGGACTATTTTGACCTAGCCGAACGCTTYGATGGACAACTGGCCAAAGCMTTTAAAGACACACCCGTGCGGTTTTTGGTGATGGCCTTTACCTCAGATTGGCTGTATCCGACCCATGAAAGCCGCGAAATTGTCCACGCTTTGAATGCCGGGGCGGCGAATGTCAGTTTTGTGGAAATCACATCAGATAAGGGGCACGATGCCTTTTTGCTCGACGAACCCGATTTTCATCAAGTTTTTGAAGGATTTTTAGAAGGCTGCGCCGAACACCGTGGGCTCAATAGAAATGGACTGTAGATGACGCTAGACAATCCCAAATCCATTCGCGTCGACCATCAGCTGATCGCCGAAATGATCGAACCGGGAACCCGTGTGCTTGACGTCGGGTGTGGCAGCGGCGACTTGTTGGCACATTTGTGGCATACTAAACAGGTTGACGGACGCGGCATAGAAATCAGCACCCAAGGCGTACAAGCCTGTGTGTCGGCTGGATTATCGGTGGTTCAAGGCAATGTGGAAACAGATTTACGCAACTACCCCGACGATGCGTTCGATTATGTAATCCTTAGTCAAACGGTACAGGCGATGATGGACCCCAAAGGCGTTTTGGAACAAACCATGCGAATCGGCAAGCGAGCGGTGGTGTCGTTGCCTAACTTTGGCTATTGGCGCTTGCGGGTGTATATGTTGTTACATGGTCGCATGCCAGTGTCCGATAACTTACCCTATGAGTGGTACAACACCCCCAATATCCACTTTTGCACCATTCGAGACTTTGTTCGTCTGACACGTCATATGAATTTAACCATCGAACAAAGCCTATTTTTGGACGAAGCCGGTACATCCAAAACCATCGGAAGCTCCGTCTCGGTCGCCAACTGGTTTGGCGAGCAGGCCGTATTTTTATTGAAAAAATAACAAAGACTGGGGCCAATATGAGGTCTTCCGCTGCCGATGACAAACAGCATTAGGACTCATCATTTTTGATTCTGTTTGATTTTCCGGTGGGTGGAGCAAGCGCGAATTGGTGCTTGGGAGATTTTTTTACAGCTATTTGTCCGGCATAAATTTCTTTGGCCGCTTCAACCATGACCACGCCGCCAAAAGCGGGAAACAGGCGACTGCCGATTTCTTCCCAGGCGCGGGCCGCACTCAGGACCAAACGGGCTTGGGACGGCGGAGCATACAAGGCCACCTTTGAACGCACCGGGGTAAACATATTGTCGCGCAACAACCGGGACAGTTGGCTTGGTGAATACGGCTGGCCATGAGCAAAAGGAGTCCGTTCCAGCCGGGCCCAAATGCCGCGCCGATTGGGGGCGACAATGATAATACGACCACTATCGGACAAAACGCGCCACGCTTCGCGCAGCATATGGCGTAAGTTTTCGGAACATTCAACCGAATGSACCAATAAAATACGGTCCATRGATAAATCGGCAAACGGCARTTCRGTTTCATCRACCAAGGTGGTCAACCCTGCTTCTCCGGGGGGCCAGTGCAAAACGCCTTGSCGGGCGGGCATGGCGGCAATGGTCCGCGTGGCTTCGGGCCGAAAGATACCCAAGTAGGGTGTCGTATAGCCAATGCCAAGCACATCCAACCCGCCAACATCGGGCCACATCTGGCGCAAATGTTGGCGAATAATCCGCCGGGCCACCTGACCTTGGGGCCGGGCATAAAACTCGCGTAAATCAACAGCATCCATCCACATGAACCGATTCTAACAGAAGTCAGCAAAAGGGTGGTACATTTTGCAGGTGAAGGAGAAAATAATGAGCCCTATACAAATTCGCAGCATTCCCGTCCTAAACGACAATTATGTTCATCTCATCCATGATCCCGCCCACGACGTAACCGTGTGTGTGGACCCCGCCGATGACCCAACCATTGCTGCCACCGTAAAGACATGGGGGTGGACCATCACGCACATCTTGGTCACCCACCCACACTATGATCACGTTGACGGCATCGCCCCCCTGGTCGATGCGTTCAAGTGTGAAGTTTACGGCAACCGCGCTGACTTTGACCGTATCCCCAAGTGCGGACATGGAGTCCAAGACGGCCAGGTGCTTAATATCGGTGCGATCACCTTTAAGATCATCGCAGTGCCGGGGCATGTCCCCCACCACATTGCCTATTATATCGAACGTGAACACGCTCTATTTTCCGGTGACACCTTATTCTCCTTGGGCTGCGGTCGATTGTTGGGCGGAACGGCCGTGCAATTGTGGTCTAGCCTTAAAAAAATCCGGGCGCTGCCAAAGCAAACCAAAATCTATTTTTCTCATGAATACACTCAAGCCAATGCTCGATTTGCGTTAACGGTCGATGGGGATAACGAAGACCTCAAAGCGCGGGCCCATGAGGTCGAACACATGCGCGCCAGGGGTGAGCCCACTGTACCCGTGACCTTAGCCCAAGAAATAAGCTGCAATCCGTTCTTGCGTTGTGATGTCGAGTCGTTCAAAAATGCGCTGGGCATGACGGGGCGTGATGATGAACAAGTCTTTGCCGAACTGCGCCGTCAAAAAGATAATTTTTAAGGAGCGATCCACGTTGAAACTGCACACCTCAATCACGTCACCCTTTGGCCGAAAATGTAACATGGTGGCACACATTGTCGGTGTAGCGGACCGCGTTGAAGTCTTGGCTTCAGATTATAAAAGTCCGAAATTTGCCAAAATTAATCCCCTGGGCAAGATTCCGGTTTTGGAACTTGACGATGGGCGCATGTTGATCGACAGTCCTGTGATTTCAGCGTATTTGGCAAGCCAGGGTGATGGCGAAAAAACGCATCCCACTGACGAGGAGGCCAAATGGGCGGCCTTGCATATGGAAGCCTTGGCCGATGGAATCTTGGACGCAGCGATTTTAGTCTTTTTGGAACAATTTCGGGCCGATGAACAACAGTCTCAAACGTGGGTCGATAAACATCTTGGCAAAATGAACGCGGGCCTGGATGCCCTGGAAAGCCAAGCCCCCGCGTTTGGCGATGCCACACATATTGGCCTTTTATCCCTTGCGGCGGGGCTTGGTTGGATCGAAATGAGGTCGRTCGGTGACGATTGGCGCACAGGCCGTCCCAATCTAGGGGCTTGGATGGACCGCTTTACCCAACATGATTTTTGGCACGCGACCAGCAGCCATTAAGGCAATTCACGAAGCACCCGAAAGCCAATGCCATAGCTTTTTATACGGCTGTCATTTTTGAAACGCCACGCTGAACGTAGGTTTTTTGAAAAATAGTACCACGACCCGCTGCGCACAACCCGTTGGCGACAGTCGCCCGTCTGTCTTGAGCTGCCATCGGTATGCGCCGTGTCATGACTGGTGTTCCAGCAATCAGCAACCCACTCCCACACATTGCCATGCACATTATATAGACCCCATGGGTTCGCTTTGAAGCTATCGACAGGCAGGCTTTGGTGGCTGATTTTGGGTCCACAGTTTCGACAATTGGCTAAAGATTTTCCAATATCGTCACCCCACCAAAAAGCGGTGTTAGACCCCGCGCGGGCGGCGTATTCCCATTCAGCTTCTGAAGGTAAGCGGTACGTGTGCCCCGTTTTTTGGGTCAACCAGTCTGTATACAGGTTTGCATCTGCCCAGGTTATGTTGATGACCGGACGATTGCCCCGACCCCAATCATGATCATTGGGTATTTCGGTGCCGCAAGCCCCGCCGTCGTCAACACAGGCTTGCCATTCGTCGAAGCTGACTTCAAACATGCCCATGGCAAATGTTTTGTCGATGGTCACCAAAGTGGCTGGACGCTCGTATTTATGTGGCCCGTCCGACCCCATGATAAAATCACCGGGCGGAATAATCGCCAGTTCGGGACAGGTTGCACAATCTTTAAGGCCAATATGGCGTGTCGGTGCCGCTGATTCTGCATAGGCTTCGCCGCCAAACAAAACGGCGACCAGAAAAATAATCATTTTCATATGCATGGAAAAGAGCTTAACGGGCAAGGCCATCAGTCGTCTACCCTTGAATTGTTTTGGGCAATTTTGACGTTGCGCAAAAAACGTTCGACTCCGGTGCGTTTAACGGGGTTTTTGCTGAAAAGCGTGCGAAAAGCGGGATCATCCAACATCTCTAGCGCGTCAAGTTTAGGATTGATAAATTCAGGCCGGGGCTGGAATTCAGGTTCTGCGTGCGGTTGGGTAAATTTCACCCATGGRCAYGCGGTCAAACACGCATCACACCCGTACACTCGGTTGTCCATATTGGCGGCGAGGTCAGGATCAATAGGGCCGTTGTGTTCAATGGTCAGGTACGAAATGCATTTGCGGGCATCAATTTTATAAGGCGTTAGGGCGGCCGTGGGGCAAGCATCCAAACATGCCGTGCAGCCGCCGCAGTGATCGACTTCGGGTGGGTCTGGTTCTAGGTCAAGGCTTGTAAATACTTCGCCCAAAAACAACCACGAGCCAAATTCGCGGCTGACCAAATTCGTGTGTTTGCCTTGCCAGCCTAGGCCCGCCAACTGTGCTAATGGTTTTTCCATCACCGGGGCGGTATCGACGAAAACCTTCAATTCGCAGCCAAATTCTGCTGCCATCCAACGCCCCAGTAATTTGAGGCGTTTTTTRACCAAATCATGATAATCGCGGTTTTGCGCGTAACACGAAATCGTGGCGCTGTCTTTGGCGGCTAACGCGGGCATTTCAGCGGGGCCGTAATTGGTGCCCAATACGATGACAGATTTGACTCCATCCCACAATTGATCGGGACTAGAGCGTTCAAATTGCCGGGTTTCCATCCACGCCATAGAGCCATGGCGTCCCTCATCAACATAGCGTTTAAGGCTTTKCCCATGACGTGGGTCAAGCGTCGCTGGAGCAAAGCCCACGGCATCAAAGCCAATGTCTTTCGCCTTTGCGCGGATGCTGGTCTTGATGTTATGCACGGGGATGGTTGCCTCAAACGTGAAATAAGAGTAAATCGTGAGCCAAATCTAGGTCTCAAGACAATGGGAAGTTGACGTGAGTATAGACGATACCAAAAAAGCCGTCCTGTTGTTAAGTGGTGGTTTAGATAGTGCAACCGTTTTGGCCATTGCTCAAGCGGCGGGTTATGACGTACATGCGATCAGTTTTCGCTATGGACAACGTCACGATCACGAATTGAAGTGCGCCGCCACCATCGCAAAAAAGGCCGGAGTGCAGCATATCATTTTGGATTTAGACTTGTCCAAGTTCGGCGGTTCGGCCTTAACCTCCGATATTCCCGTGCCCAAAGATCGGGATGAAGCTGCCATGAAAGATAACATTCCGGTGACCTATGTGCCCGCGCGCAACACCGTTTTTCTGTCGTGCGCCTTGTCATGGGCYGARGCTTTGGGCACGGGTGATATTTTCATCGGCGTCAATGCCCTGGATTATTCCGGCTATCCCGATTGTCGTCCACAGTATATTGCCGCCTTTCAAGCCATGGCGAACTTGGCGACCAAGGGCGGCGTCGAAGGACACTTGCCCGTCACCATCCATACCCCTCTGATCGACTGGACCAAGGCACAAATCATCGAAAAAGGCATGGCCATGGAGGTCGATTATGGTCTGACCATTTCGTGTTATGATCCAAACCCGAACGGCGATGCATGCGGCCATTGTGACGCTTGCCAATTGCGTCTAAAGGGTTTTCGTGAAGCGGGCCTTACCGACCCTATGCGCTATCAAGAAGGCGAATAACCATGTCCTATCACGTCAAAGAATTGTTTTATTCGCTACAAGGTGAAGGGGCCAACGCAGGGTGTGCGGCGGTCTTTTGTCGTTTTACAGGCTGTAACCTTTGGTCAGGTCAAGAAGCTGACCGCGCAAATGCCACATGTGATTTTTGCGATACGGATTTTGTCGGGGGCGATAAGTTTGACAACGCTGAGGTGCTTGCTCGGGCCATTTATAAATTGTGGCCAACAGGTGCTGAATACCGTTTTGTCATCCTTACGGGGGGGGAACCGGCGCTGCAAGTGGACACGGCGCTGGTCAACGCTTTGTTAGATCAAGATTTCACCATCGCAATCGAAACCAACGGGACCAAGGCGCTTGCCAAGGGCATTGATWGGATCACCGTTTCCCCCAAAAGCAATGAGCCTTTAAAAGTCACCTCGGGCAATGAGATCAAGCTTGTCTATCCGCAAGCAAACAATACTCCGACAGATTTTGAACACTTGGGCTTCGGTCATTTTTACCTTCAACCGAAGGCGGGACCAGACGAAGCCAAAAACTTAAAATTAGCAATGGACTACTGCCATCAACATCCTCAGTGGCGCTTAAGTCTGCAAACGCATAAACTGCTGAACATTCGCTAACCCTTAACGGATCAGGCAYACGGATACCCCATGGACATCTATAAAATATTCACCTTTGAAGCGGCCCACCACTTACCCAACGTGCCCGAAGGCCACAAATGCAAACGGCTGCATGGTCATTCGTTTGAAGTGACGTTGACCGTCACAGGTCCAGTGGATGAAGTCACCGGGTGGGTGATTGATTTTGCCGATATGAAAGCGGCCTTCAAACCGACACTGAACCAGCTTGATCATTATTATTTGAACGATATCGAAGGCCTGGAAAATCCCACCAGCGAAAATATCGCACGTTGGATTTGGAACAAGGTTAAACCAGATTTGACGGGTTTAAGTAAAGTCGCCGTCAAAGAAACCTGTACCGCAGGCAGCATTTATTCCGGCTGATTTACGCCTTCAACAACATCAATTTCATCTTGGTTAACGGTCCATGGCTCGGCCCGTGCAGCATCCGACCATGCGCGCATCGCATCAAGGTTTTGGACCGCGTCCATGTACGCTTGGGCCGTATCATTGACCTGCACCCCATAGGTCGTAAAGCGGCTTACGATGGGCGCGAACATGGCATCGGCATTGGAAAATGCGCCAAACAAAAAGTCACCGCCTTGACCAAAGGTGTTTCGACATTCGGTCCAAATCGTTTCAATCCGCGCCACGTCTTCGGCCACGCCATCATGGCGGCCCCGGTTGGGAAAATGAGACCGTATATTCATCGGCATGTGAGTGCGGATTTTGGTAAAGCCCGCATGCATTTCACACGAAACAGCCCGCGCCCTAGCCCGCGCCGCTTTATCATGGGGCCACAATGCGGACTTTGTCCATGTTTCGGCCACGTATTCCAATATGGCCAAGGTTTCCCAAATGACCACCCCATCATGATGAAAAACCGGGACCGTCCCGGACGGCAATTCGGCTTTACGCGCTGCCCAATCGCTTTCAAACAACGGAACCAACTTTTCCTCAAACTCAATTTTCACCATACGAAGTGCCAACCACGGGCGAAGCGACCATGATGAATAAYTCTTATTTCCGATGATAAGCAAGGGTAACGACATGAGGGTATCCTTTATATTCGTCTTATTTACGATCTTTGACCAACTCATCAATAAAGCTATGAAGTTCATGCAAAACCCTCAACGCAGCCGCCGATTGTTTTGGGGCCCGCCCAGGGTTTTCCTCTTCTTTTGCGATCATCGTTTTCAGCTTATAGGTAATATCTGCAATCATTTCATCAACCGAATTCATGCCACAACGTCCCAAATATGTTTAAAAGAGTGTCCATTAATAGAGCTAGATCGGAAGCTTAAGGAAACAGGTACAACATCATTCCCTAAAAAGTTCCGGCTTGATCTGCATTGTATGAAACACAGTTAATGATAGTGTACAGAAATGTTTGTATCTCGTAAAATATTAACCTTAATTTTGGCGTTGAGCTTTTTCATGATCGGGTCGACGTCGTCTTGGGCGGGGGAAAGGCTTAAGTATGATGATGCGTGGTGGGCGGCGCAGTACGATAAGATCTATGACACGCCCCATTGTCAGGAAATCATCACAAACATAGRCATTSGCCGGGAATTTGATCGCRAATTWGGGACCCTCAACACACCCTTTATATGGGCGTTTAGTCTGTATTTCGCAAAAAGAGAATGCGTCGACCCAGCCCCGGACCAAGCCCTAGCAATTTTCACCGATCTTGCCGAACGTGGACACGACCTTGCAGCCCTGTATCTAGCACATTTTCACGACATCAAATATGGTGCAGATGCACCTTCAACCCAATCGTGGATGAAGCGCGCCAAGAATGCAATGCCACTTATCATCAGCAAAACYTGGCGCAAAGATTTTTATCAACCTGYCGCAGATAYTTWTMAAAAAATGGGRRTKCCATTTTCACCTCAACTGRASSGTATCTTKTCATGGRGTGAGAAAATCTYAAATGGCGATCCACAACATATTTATGAATATGGCATRGCCTTACTGGAACATGGGRAAAACCCCGAAGATAAAGTGCTTGGATGCMRYTGGTTGTMTGCAGCCSMRARWAAAGGGCATAAACAAGCCCGSYWTCRMYTKGCYCRMYTWCAYATYTTRGGGRRGGRWATMSKWCAAGMCCYKWKMRCTGCTAAGTCGTGGTTAGACATCTCTGTGAATAAGGACAAAAACACAGAGGCTCTTATTTACCTGGCGCGGCTTTTGGAACAGGGMGRTATTTTTAAACAAGACCTCCAAGATGCATATWCRGCCCTGCTTAGAGCCGAAAGCTTMGGCGCAGACGTCAAGYCACAACTTGCACAGCTCCGCACCAAACTCTCAGATAGTAGTATAAGCACCGCCGAATGGCTGGCGGCAAGGGAAACCGCCTCAATTACGTTTASKGTTGCAGATGCACTCAAACRCCCTCATAAATCAAGAGCCGCATCCAGAATCTGTGGATTTCTGCCCTAGGTTTTTAAGAATTGCTCTTTGATCCCACATCCATTGTTTGGCTGAATTTCGTAAAAATATAGCCTCTCTTAAGATTCCATCACAATACGCCCTCGAAATAGCTTTAAAACGATCTTATCAGCATTACATGCCACACAATTAATGATAGTATCTAGAAATGTATACATCTCGCCMAATATTTATCCTTGTTTTGGCGTTGAGCTTTTTCATGATCGGGTCGACGTCGTCTTGGGCGGGGGAAAGGCTTAAGTATGATGATGCGTGGTGGGCGGCGCAGTAYGATAAGATCTATGACACGCCCCAKTGTCAGGAAATCATCRCAAACATAGAYATTSGCCGGGAATTTGATCGCRAATTWGGGACCYWCWACRCACCCTTYRYATGGGCGYTTRGTCTGTATTTCGCRAAAAGAGAATGCGYCGACCCAGCCCCGGMCCAAGCCCTAGCRATTTTCACCGATCTTGCCGAACGTGGACAAGGCTTTGCAGCCCTATATCTAGCATATTTTCATGACATCAAATATGGCGCAGATGCACCTTCAACCCAATCGTGGATGAAGCGCRCCMARMATRCAATGCCMCTTATCATCAGCRAAACMTGGCGCAAAGATTTTTATCAACCTGTCGCAGATACTTATAAAAAAATGGGAATTCCATTTTCACCTCAACTGGACGGTATCTTTTCATGGGGTGAGAAAATCTTAAATGGCGATCCACAACATATTTATGAATATGGCATAGCCTTACTGGAACATGGGAAAAACCCCGAAGATAAAGTGCTTGGATGCAACTGGTTGTATGCAGCCGAGAGTAAAGGGCATAAACAAGCCCGCCTTCGCTTTGCTCAACTTCATATTTTAGGGAAGGATATCGTTCAAGACCTGAGCACTGCTAAGTCGTGGTTAGACATCTCTGTGAATAAGGACAAAAACACAGAGGCTCTTATTTACCTGGCGCGGCTTTTGGAACAGGGMGRTATTTTTAAACAAGACCTCCAAGATGCATATWCRGCCCTGCTTAGAGCCGAAAGCTTMGGCGCAGACGTCAAGYCACAACTTGCACAGCTCCGCACCAAACTCTCAGATAGTAGTATAAGCACCGCCGAATGGCTGGCGGCAAGGGAAACCGCCTCAATTACGTTTACGGTTGCAGATGCACTCAAACGCCCTCATAAATCAAGAGCCGCATCCAGAATCTGTGGATTTCTTCCATAGGTTTTTAAGAATTTTGCGTTGTTCTGTTAAGTATGCAAAAGCGGATATTTCGCTCTCATCGAGTGTTTTGTACACTGTTTCTTTCGCAGCAGCCTCAGCACAGACATCATAGGCAGCAAAAATCGAGATTAAACCGCTCTTTCCAAATCCCCCAATAGCGCCCCCAGGGCCACCTCTCACCAGACCCGCAGCAGTGCCAGAACCCGTCTTTACAAGGCCTTTTATTAAGCTATTCTTGCATTTATCTCTTAGTATATTGTATTCGTTTCTTGCGGCTGCGGCCTCTTTCTCTATCCGCGCCCAGTCCTTTTCAGCCGCTTGAACGCCTATTGTCTGATTATCAATTTTGTGTTTTAAGTCTTTACAAAGAGCAGCTTTCGGCTGGGCCACAGATTCTGCTGTGCAACGGCAATTATAGGCAACGCCGGGGTGACCTCCATCGGGTGGGGTGTCCCATGAAAACGTTTCGCCATCGCGTTCAGCATGAGAAGAGCGCACTTTTCCATCGCCGACCGTATGCCAGATATATTTCCCCTTTTTTTTATCTGCGTTYTGCTTTCCCTGTGAAAAYTCTAAAAGTCCTGTCTTGGGATTAACRGTCCCCGCACCGCCGAGGTCTTTCAGAATTTTGRCTTCGGYACGTGTGATATGCGCAAGGATCGTATCGCCGTTTCGGCCCATAGATTGAAGRTGTTGGGCGTGGGACTTGATGGCGRTTTCGGTTTGCCTTCCCGGCTTCATCACCCCATCAACCTTCAGKCCCTTTGATTTTTGAAAGGCCTTGATGGCATTGAACAGGGCCTGATCGGGAAATGGRGTCAGACCAAATTTTGGRGCTTCATAAAAGCCTTGAGCSTGCARRAAYGCCTTAATCGCCATYACGTCTTTGGGATGAGCGTTMGCGTTGGCGGATAGAGTTTGATTTAAACGGATCATGATTGGCTCACTTTCTGGTTTAGGGTTTTGTGTGTTCGKTGGCAGGCTTTGAAAGAAGGTCAATTTCTAGGCAATCACCCCTTTTCCTTTGGGCGGCAATCGCCCCTTTTCTTTCGGCCCGATTTCGCTATGATCCGACTTCAATTTAAGGGAGAACGATCCAATGATTCCGCGCTATTCGCGACCCGAGATGACGTCTATTTGGGAACCTGCCAACAAATTTCGGATTTGGTTTGAAATCGAGGCTCATGCCTGTGATGCCCAAGCTCATCTGGGCGTCATCCCAAAGGACGCGGCCAAGGCCGTTTGGGAAAAAGGCCAAAAGCCTTATACCGCCGAGCGCATCGCCCGCATTGATGAGATCGAGCTGGAAACCAAGCACGACATGATCGCGTTCTTAACGGAACTGGCCGAACACGTTGGCGAAGATGCTCGCTTTGTCCATCAAGGCATGACCAGCTCTGATGTCTTGGACACTTGCTTTGCCGTTCAATTGACGCAAGCCGCCGACATTATACTGAATAACCTAGACGAGCTTTTGGCRGCCCTTAAAACCCGTGCCCWRGAAACCAAGCTGATGGCTTGCATCGGACGCAGCCACGGCATCCACGCMGAACCGACCACGATGGGGCTGAAATTCGCACGGTTTTATGCTGAATTYGCACGCGGTAAAGAACGCCTGATTGCGGCCCGCAAAGACATTGCGACCTGTGCCATATCGGGGGCCGTCGGAACCTTTGCCAACGTTGATCCGCATGTTGAAGAACATGTGGCTCAAAAGTTGGGCCTGACACCTGAACCTATTTCAACCCAAGTSATCCCGCGCGATCGCCATGCCGCCTTTTTTGCAGTTCTGGCCGTGATTGCATCATCCATGGAAAACATCGCYACGGAAATTCGCCATTTGCAACGCACCGAAGTGCGCGAAGCTCAAGAATACTTCGCCCCCGGACAAAAGGGCAGTTCGGCAATGCCGCACAAACGCAATCCGATCTTGAGCGAAAACCTGACGGGCATGGCGCGTATCGTACGTATGGCCGTGATTCCGGCTTTGGAAAATGTGGCGCTGTGGCATGAACGCGATATTTCGCATTCTTCCGTGGAACGGATGATCGGTCCAGATTCGACCATCACTCTGAATTTCGCATTAAAGCGCCTGACCGGGACCGTCGCCAAACTGGTGGTGTATCCCGACAACATGATGGAACAACTTAACAACTTTGGTGGCATTCATGATGCGCAACGGGTGTTGCTGTTTTTAACGCAAAATGATGTATCGCGCGAAGACGCCTATAAGATTGTCCAACGCAACGCTATGTTGGTGTGGAAAAGCTTTGGTATTGATCCCGACAATCCAGACTCGACACCCGACTTAAATGACATTGAAGCCGGAGCCGTTGGCCACGATAATCGCCTATTCTATTTCTTATCCCATGATGAAGATTTGAAAAAATCCTTAAGCGTTGCTGACCTTCAAAACCTGCTTGAAGAAGACTCTATCGCTTATCACACCAAGCGCGTTGATGTGATCTTCAAACGCGTATTTGGAGAAGGCTAAGTTTATGCACGAACGCATCCTTATCATCGACTTCGGGTCTCAAGTCACGCAATTGATTGCCCGCCGCGTCCGTGAAAGCGGCGTCTATTCCGAAATCCAMCCGTTCAACACCGTCACCGTTGAMACCATTAAGGCCTTCAACCCCAARGGCRTCATTTTRTCCGGCGGSCCGGCATCTGTGACMGGYMTKGATACACCCCGCRCMCCCCARGGCCTGTTCGATATGGGCCTTCCAATATTGGGRATTTGCTATGGTGAACARACCATGTGCGCACAGTTGGACGGTTCGGTTGAAGTTTCTGACCACCGTGAATTTGGCCGCGCCTTTGTTGAAGTTRTCGATGATTGTGAATTRTTCCACGATGTGTGGACTGTTGGYTCTAAAGAACAAGTGTGGATGAGCCACGGCGATAAAATCAGTTCAATCCCCGCTGGATTTCGCCCCGTCGCGGTCACTGATGGTGCTCCATTTGCCGCCATTGCCAACGATGAAAAGCATTTTTACGGGCTGCAGTTCCATCCCGAAGTGGTTCATACCCCCCACGGTGCCAAGCTGATCGAAAACTTTACTCACCGCGTTTGCGGTTGCGCTGGCGATTGGACCATGGATAAATTCCGTGACGAAAAAATTGCCCAAATTCGTGAACAAGTGGGCCCTGGCCGCGTGATTTGCGGGCTGTCTGGCGGCGTGGATTCATCCGTGGTCGCAGTGCTTCTGCACGAAGCCATCGGCGATCAACTGACCTGCGTCTATGTCGATACCGGCTTGATGCGTAAGGGCGAGTCCGAAGAAGTGGTCGGCATGTTCCGCGATCACTTTCACATCAAATTGGTGCACAGAGATGCCTCAGATTTGTTCTTGGGCAAGCTTGAGGGCGTATCCGACCCGGAAACAAAACGTAAAATTATTGGCGCAACCTTTATTGATGTATTTGAAGAAGAAGCCCGCAATGTCGGCGGTGCAGACTTCCTTGCCCAAGGGACGTTGTACCCTGATGTCATTGAATCCGTAAGCTTCACCGGTGGCCCTTCGGTCACCATCAAATCSCAYCACAACGTCGGTGGTTTACCYGCGCGCATGAACATGCAGTTGGTCGAGCCTTTGCGCGAACTGTTTAAAGACGAAGTACGGATTTTAGGTCATGAATTGGGTTTGCCCGAACGTTTTGTCGGGCGYCACCCCTTCCCTGGGCCRGGCTTAGCCATTCGCTTACCCGGCGGYATTTCSGCACAAAAGCTAGAAATCTTGCGCAATGCTGATGCCGTGTACCTGGATGAAATTCGAAACGCTGGACTTTACGATGCTATCTGGCAAGCGTTTGTCGTGTTGTTGCCCGTACAAACGGTTGGTGTAATGGGCGATGCCCGAACCTATGATTTCGTCTGTACTCTGCGGGCCGTAACTTCGACCGATGGCATGACGGCGGACTTCTATCACTTTGATATGGAATTTCTAGCGCGCGTTAGCAATCGCATTATCAACGAAGTCAAAGGCATCAACCGCGTGACCTATGACATCACGTCAAAACCGCCGGGAACGATTGAGTGGGAATAGGCTGAGGACAAACTGAAACCTTGCCTCAGTCCTCATTCAGATGTGTGCGCCCATAGTAACCTTCTTAATCAAGGAGGTTGGTTATGTCTTTCTTTGCAAAAATTACGGTAAGTGACTTTAACCGATCATTATGATTTGATCGCGTTGCGCCTTTGGCTCGTGACCGTTACAGTGTTGTGGTCGCAGCGGTGGGCAAGACGGAAACGTGTGATACAAAATGGTGACGTGGGATTGAAAAAAATATCTGACCAAAAATCATGTAATGTTGCCCAACATCGTGTATGTAATGTTACAGAAACGTGTTCTTAAAAATCAAGGAAATCATTATGTCCGATAAAGTATCCGCTTCACACATTTTGTTGATGCACGAAGGCTCTGGACGTTCCAACGCCACCCGCACCAAAGAAGAAGCTCTTGAGCTCATTAATGACTTGAAAGCACAACTGGACGATGACGCAGATTTTGCCGAATTGGCCCGTGAACATTCTGATTGCCCATCCGGTTCTAAGGGTGGAGATCTTGGAAAGTTTGGCAAAGGTCAAATGGTCAAAGAATTTCAAGATGCGGTCTTTGCCTTGGATATCGACAACACCAGCGACGTGGTCGAGACTGATTTTGGTTATCACCTCATCAAGCGTACGGGCTGATCAATCAGCCTCGACCTGACGGTTCCGATGCGGCTATTTATTGCTTCCAGGACTTTATGCCCTTTTCCACGGAGCGACCAACCACATAGCCGCCGACACCAAGCTTCAACAAATCCCACATGTCTGGCGGAATATCGGCCGGTGGGGTGTTGAAGATTGGTGCGATAAGATAGTTATTGGCGATGATAATGCCAAACATCACCATCAACAGTGGACGCCAATTGCGTTGCAGCCAACTGTCACCCTGAGCTTCGGCAATAATAATTTTTGCCGCAGATTCCAGTTCTTTCATTTCACCCGTTACGGCAAGTTCATTGAATTTGGCCTTAATCACAGCGGCTTGGTCTTTATCTTCCACGGCCTTGTCGATGATGCCCAAAACGCCGGATAACAGCGGGCCGATCAAAAACGGTAACATGTCGGTTCTCCTTATTCAATATCGTTATAAAAAAGGTGTCCGTCGATCTCGGCACATGCCGGACGGCCCCTGGACCATGGTGGGTTGACGTTTAGAGTGTGGTAATGCGTGGCGCCGGCCGTACCATCGCTTAAACAACCTGAAATAGCGCGGCGCGCAATGCGTAGACATGTATCAAAGACGCGATGCCCCGGTTTCATGGACAAGATTTTAGCTCTGTTGGGGTCATTTTCATTCCAACATGAAAATTGCCACGGCTTTTGACATACCCCGACCACGCTGCTGCCCCACCAATATCCACCACGTTCCTGAGCGCGTTTTACCCGGTTCATAATGACGCATGCAACGGCCTCTTTGCCGCTCAAACTTTCCCCGCGCGCTTCGCCATAAAGAGTTCGAGCCAGGACGTCAACTTCAAGGTTGCGGTGAGCTTCAAGTGTTAAGCTATTTATGTTGGGGTTGGAGGACTGTTTCTGTGTAAGGATCTTCATTTTTCATCTCCGGGAAATTTTATCTGACGAATGTTGAGTTTGTCTTCGATACGGATCAGATGACTGGTCAGACGTTTTTCAACATCCTTGAGGTGCGCGATCGACACATAGTTTTTAGCAACATCAAGTTTATAGGCATCAAGGTGTTGGCGCAGATGGGCAAGCCCAACATCTAGGCCGTGACGCAAGGTGTCTATTTCACAATCTGCGGCATGTTGATTGCGCCAGTTCATCCAAAATAGGCCTGCCAAAGTCGGCAGTTCTACAGCCGTAATCCACCAAGTGAGATCAAGGCCAGTTGAGGTTTGCATGAGAAACTCCTTTGATTTTGTTATAAAAAAACCCGCACATGCGGGGGATTTGTCGTGAATACGTTTTGTCGTATGGCCAATTCAAATCAGCTTTATACGGCGTGTCCTATCAATCATTTCGATTTCAAGACCACCACGCCTATTCAACCGGTTGAAGGCGTGATCAGGCCGGCGCTGGCAGATAAATCCATTCTATTTTCATATGCTGTGCCACTGTGCAATTGGTCCAAAAGGGATTGACCTTGATTTATACGATGATCAAACGCACATAATGATGTGGGTTAGATATCGAAATAGGTTTTGGCGCGAAAGGATTGACCACCACCGCCGACCCAATTTGGACGTTTACCYARCTGTTGTGCATTGGGRTTTCTGGATAACCGCACSGGTTCTGACAACAGGCAACCCGCCACCGCATCCAAACCATCATCGGGCGCCCTTGATGCCGGGCGCCATTCGCGCATTTCGGTGATAAATGGCGTTGCTTTGACCGAACGATGAACTTGAATACGGCCCGCCGCCAACGGCGCGTCAAAGGCTTCAAGGATTCGTTTATCCTTTGACATTGAGGAATGTTTCTCGACCACGGCGCAAGAGATTCCCATGTCATCCATTTCACAGCGCAGTAAACTAGGTAAGAACTTACCCAGCCCATTGGTTTCTACCGTTAACGATGGCAAGTATAAGTCGCGCACAAAGGCGGCAGCTTGGCGACAGAGTTGCTGCGCTTCTGATATCTCGCGGACCAGCACGGGATCAAACGTCAAATAGCTCACCCGGTGTAACCAGTACGTGCCGTCTTCAGATGTAAAGACACATGCAATGACGGAACTGTCGCCGCGTTCGGGCGAGCCGTAACTTGGATCCCACCAGCAGGTGGCTGAGGCCAGCCTATGCCCTTCGATACTAAGTACGGATTGACCGTTCATTTCACAATACGTAATTTCACCCGTATAGGATTTCATGACCTCTGGATCTAATCGACCATCAGCAATGTCGACAGGTTCCAATAGCATTTGCGATCTAAACTTATTTGGGCCCGTGCGGCGGCGAATGGACTCAATTTTCGATACAGGAAACCGCGCCGGCCATACCGACTGACCAACCTTGTCATAAATCGGTATTTCCATGCGTTGAAAGCCATTTAAGTAAGGGACCTCTTCCCCCATATCAGCCCGTGCCGTCTTGCCGTAGATCGTATGAAAGGTATGCGGCGTACCGACATAAAGCTGAAGCCCCCCCGGCACCAGAACATAATCAATTTCGTCCAATCGATCACGAAGGTCTTCTCGCTTTGACTGGCTGTCTGACGTGTTCGGAACTTCGACGTCGTCACAAATGACAACGTCGGCCCGCGATCCTGTGATATTGGCAACGATGCCTTTTGCCAACATGGATGGATCACGCAATTCACTGTCTCGATGCACTGTAAATTGATCCGATGCCCATTGATCGCGGCTTTTCGGTTTCATGCCTGCGCAATCTGGATGGCGTTCGATGATGCGCTTAACATTACGGGTCATTTTGCGAGCCAAAGATAAATCAGCGGCCAAGACCATAATGCGCAAGCTTGGTTCACACACCAAAAGCCACGCACAAAAAAGTCCGACAAGTGTAGACTTGCCGGAATTGCGAAAGGCCATCAAAAGCAGTTCTCGATCATTCGTTTGCCAACTTATTTCCAACCATTTCGATATTTCCTTGTGGTGGTTGGGTGTCGTTAAGTTTTGTTCCTTGTTCCATGTTGCAACAAATTCAGAAAAGGTCTGCAGTGGGGCATTTTCTTCCATACCATCGCATCCTCAAACGAATCGAGACTGCATTGTATTTCTCCTCGTTAAAGTCATAATTTATCGCCCTGTATTCTCTGTTGGGCTGTTCGGTTGACCGATCATCATGTAGATGTGAACACCATTAGCTGTGTTTATATTGCCATTGCTGGAGCGCACCTTGGCTCCGTTACTGAGAAAATCCATACTTCCGTTAGGGGGAGCGCCTAAATATGTTGCATCATTTTCAGCCCAACTTCCGTTGGCGCTTAAACGATTAACACGTGGATTGTGGGGATCACGCACATCATCCATTATAACCCATTCACCCCCTAAGGCCACATGCTTGCGAAGCATGAACGAAGGACGAAGACCCGTATTAATCATAGGCCCATCAACTGAACCGTTACCGATATACGAACCGATTTTGATGAAGTCTGATTCAGTAAAAATGTAGGCAACATGTCTGCTGTTAGGCCAATTGATCGTGCCGTTCCCGCCTAATATTATTAATTGTGAATTTGGTTCGGTGTTATTCCACTGCGTTCCAGCGACAACACCGCTACTGTCGTTAAGATACATAACTTTAGTCGCACCGTTGCTCACATGATAAACGGCCCAAGGAGAAATACCATCATCAAGGTTTTTAACCATAACAAACCCTGGCTTTTTACCAAGACTATGTGGAATTGTCGCTCCTACAATACCGTTACCTGTGTAGGTAACAATGCTCATCCCTAAATCGGCGTTGTACATTTCCTTTGTGGGTGTAATCGTTGGTAAACCTGCCCAGCCTGAAGTTTTGACGTTAGGCAGTGAGGCACACCATGCAACGTAAGTGGCCGTATTCGTATTAAGTGCTAAATCTGTGCCTAACGTAAAACCATCCGCACCAAAAGCCGTTAAGCCTTGGGCGACGATTGCTTCGGCGTTGATCATATTGGGATTGAGTGTTTTCGTTACGCCACGCGCCGCATCGGTGATGACGTGATTTAAGAGACTGCTCCGGCTTTTACCCCAAACAAAGTCAGGTTTAAACCCTACACCGCCGACAACATGGCTCACCCCCGTACCCGTATAAAGAACGGTCTTAAAGTGGTGGTCAACATTCTTATCAACCGCTGTGATTGCGGGTAGGTTGTTGGTTGTCAGGGCTTTAAATCCTGTCGGTATTGCGTATGTTAATTCAGCCTCAGAAAAATAGACGTTCATGTCCTGTGCGCCGGGACCAAAAACGATGTTGTATCCACCAGCATCGGTTAAATCTGCTGATGTAATCGCAGGATATGCCCCGGATGCGGGGTTCCCTATTCCAACATTGGTGCCCCACCCTGTACCATTTCTAAACCAAACATCTCGCCGGCCACCTGTAAAATCAAAAGCGCATCCGCAGCGTTCAGTAGATAATGGAGCTACCAAATATCCAGTAAGGCTTATCACACTACTATTGTGTAGGGTGCCATCTGTAGTGTGGAACCAAAATGTTGGTGTCGTGTAATAGAAATTTACACTCTGTAGCGATGATTTTGGTTGAAATCCTATAATACCGTCTATGCTGGTCGGTTCATCCCACTCAAAATACCCTTTAAGGCCGTCGGGACTCATTGAGGCATAAACATTCGGATACCCCCCCGGCGTTACATATTTAACGTTACGATTTCCGTTCGTTAAAGTTACACCAACCGCAGCTAAGGGATTTAAAGTTGCAGCAACATCCGTTGGAGTTGACGTAACTTGCGTGACAACACCTGTTTTTGTAAAGTTATTACTGTTTCCTGAAACGTCTACACCAATATTTAATGAGTTTGAAAAATCTAGATAAAACCCATTGGTTCCATATGTCCCTGTGTATTTACGAGCAACCCAATTGCCGGTCTCTAGGTCTGTTTTTCCGAAATCGGTTGGCAGAAGCGCTTGTCCATCAATAAAATGAGCCTCAGCCATATACCCTTCCAGCTTACCCCAAGTGCCAGAACCATTACCAAGATAGCGACTGAGTGAGTGGACTTGATTAAAGTTAATAAATCCGGCCCAATTCAAAGATGGATATGATGCAGAAGACATTGAGGTGAGTTGAACACCATTTACATATATTTTAATTCGATCAGAAGCGATGCTTTGAGTGGTGTCAAAGGCAACAACGACATGATAAAATGCTGTCGGGTCTCGAAAAACTGCCGCCGTTCTGACCAAATGATATTGTGTGCCATTGCTATACCCATAAACAATAAGTTGATCCCCCGTTATCCTGATATTATGTACATTGACATTGGTGGTGTTGTTAAGGCTTGCCCCAGTGCCAAAAATATCATCATCACTCGTCATGTCCCCACGCCTGACCCAGCCGCTCCAGGTCCAAGTGGTTCTGTTTCCGGCCACCGCCGGGGTGCGGGACAAGTACCCCGTCACGCCGTCAAACAACGCCGCATTTTTGATCTTATAATGCGCCATCAATTGACGCAGTTGATTTGGAGCTAAGAGCATGCTCATGTCAGCCTCCTTCATTTTGAGTTCAATTAAGCCAGGATGCATTTTAAGGTAAAGCGCGTGCCTTGCCCTTTACTGGTGGTCCCAACCTGTGTGACTTTAAAGGTCAGTCGATCACCAGCCACAAAAGCCGCCGTGGCAAGAMTMCCYGCGCTCAAGSCATTYGMCGCAACCAAAAAYTGTGGYTTTGTGGWATAGATACTCACRCCATTTTTTTGYAYRTCCAKAACGGCGGGCAGACCAGCGGTGGGCACATCAAGAAAACCCACTTCCCCGGTGACGATGATGGACCTTGGCACAACAAGTTCACCATACGTCTGTACAGCAATATTTTCAGGAGCCATTAAGCTTCCAAACCCCGCAACAAATGCAATGTCATAGGGCTTTGCATTCGCTTGAAGCTCGGCCACACCCAGGGGGGCGACGAGCCCAACACCTGCGGCAAACCAAACGTCGGGGGCCGGTGTRSTATCTAGGGCGATAACAGAYTGGCCATGGGGAACGGAAAACTGCCAACTAACACCRCCATTGATRGTGTCAGTCCCGACCCGATTGACGATCACGGCATTATTGTCGGYACTGGTCTTGCCAAGCGCCACCCGAAATCCATCTAGCGCCGTTGCTCCACCAGGGAGCGTGACCGTGACATTTCCCATTGTTGTATCAATAAGAAACTGTTTACCATTATCGGTCGGCACAATAGAAAAATTTGCAGATTTGCTCACATTTGATGAATACATGTTACTCGCTGCTGCCGTTTGGGCGGCAGATGCGGAACTGGCCGCAGCGGAGGCATTGGCAAGCGCAATGTTTTCGGACGTTGCCGCCGTGTTTGCAGAGGCCCGCGCATTATTTGCATAAAGTTGGGCATTCAATACTTCATCGCTTGTCGGGCCATTGATAAATGCACTTGCCGTTGTGTTCCAGGCCAAAACGCGATTAGCCTGTGGCGCGGGCAAAGTCACATTTGCATTTGATGCATCGGTGACCGCCATGTGTATAGACCTGCTTTGATCATCAGAAACTTGCTGCACCGAAGCCGTTAAATAATCCATTTCATCATTGATGACTTTGGATCGAAATTCCCCAGATTCCTGGAAGTCCGTTATTCGTTGTACGGCAATGCGGCGGGCCAATGTCACGATTGACGACGTGATGGGTGGCGTTGAAAAGGTTACACTTCCTCCAATGCTTGCCCCCGCACCCACAATGACAAACCCTGTGCTTTGTTTGATATTGTTAAAATAGACTTCAATATCCGCATCTTTAAAAATGGGGAAGGGATACGTGAACGCTGTTTGCGTGCCATCAGCCGTATATTGAATACGGGGTTTGACATCACCGATTTGAATGTGCGTGGGCATTGTGCTGRTTTCCTTGCGCAAAAAAACCGCTCTGCATTATGTATGCAGAGCGGTCATGGGGATTGTGAACATTGGATGGAGTAGTTTGCTATTTCTGTCCAATAAGCAAAGCCATATTTTTTTCAAAGGCTGCTGATTTTTTTGAGAGCAAATTCGCACTGGCTTTTACCGGTGATGCCGCCGCTTGCAAAGCCGCTCGATCTGCACCCGCAGCTGCTGACCGTTTTGTCAGGCCTTCCAGTACAGCACCTGCAGATCCACCACTTGACCCAATTCCAAGGCCTGAAAACCTTGCCCGTTGAGTCGCTTGTTGTTGTGTCAGAACTTCCTTGCGTTTACGTTCGTCAGCAGCAAGCTTCACGTTGACTTGCTGCATTTTGGCATTTTGTTGCTGTTGCTGAGATGCAGATGCAAATTTTTTCTGGTCACTCGCTGTTTTCGCAGCCGCGCCGGCACTGATAATCGCTGATATCACCATAGGGGCCATAGTCGCCATGTTTTTGATTCCTTATTTCGTATGATTGAATGAATTTTGCATCAACTGTTCAAGCTGACTTCACTGGTGACAGACAACAAGGTAAAGGCACTCGGCGTATCTTGCTCGATCCGCCACAGCGGTTTAATGCTTCCCGTGCGCCAGCCAAATGCACGTATCGTTTTATCCCCCGTAAAGGGAGCCAAAGCTTGGTCGAATACGCCCGCACCAAATCTTTTGAAGGGTAAATTTTGTAATCCATGACCCACATCAATAATTAATGAAGATGTATTTCGAATGCGGAAGGTAAACGACACAGGTCGCAACCTTCCGCCTTGTGTCCCCCCATTCAGATTTGAAATGGTATGTGGCAAGGGTTCAATGATGTGTGTGAAAGCAAGCCCAATTTCGACTGTGCTTGCGGGTTCATTCAAATCGACCGCGCCGGACGTTACCGTATAGTCACTGGTCGGTGCCCCATCGGCGACGACCTTAACCGTTCGTCCTTCAAGGTGGCCTAACCCAGACCAGTGTGTTTTAGGAACAACATTTACCCCTTTTAAGCCTGAATCCACATGATAAGTRTCGTCAAAGACTTCGATCATAAAGACACCGTTGCGTTCGATGAGCATATAGACATCATCCCCAACCATAGCGACGGATAGAAATTGACCTACCGTATTTTGCTGAGACCAGGCCGATATTTTTTCATTTCGAAACAGGGTCAACGTAGACAGGTTACCATCTTGCATGACCACTTGAAGTTGACGCCTGACCCTATCGTAATCTTGGTCGATCGGCGTGTTCACCATGTGCCGACTTAAAAGAGCCAAATCACCCGCACGATAAGCTTGCTCTGTATCTGTGAAGATGAATTCCCGTAGTTCATCGGCTATCCGAGAGACAAACACAGTCGCGCCACCCACATCACAAGGCCGTACCGTTCGGTCAAGAGGTGAGCCAACACGCGTTTGTCGCTTGAGTTGGATGTTAGCAGGTGTAAGCGGTTCACCGGTGACCATCCATTCGGACCCGGACGTTAAAATTTGCAGGTGCCGCCCCGAAAATACGGCGCGGATTGCATTAACTTGATCTGACAAAATTGCAAATTCAATGCTTTCATCATCAAGCCCTGTTGCTAAATCGAAGTTGAACAGATCGGATGATTTAGACATCCAAAGCCGATTTGGTAAATCACGAGAGCCGCCGATAATCAGGCGATCTTGATGGAAGCAAACTGATGACGGCCAGCCCCGAACGGCAGAGAAAGATTGTTCTTCGAAGTCCTTGGTTGCCGTCGTTGTCACCAAGGGCTCTTTAACAACAGCCGTCGCCTTGGTTGCACTTGTGACCGCCGTGATCTCTACTTCTTTTTTTTGTAGGCGAAACCGCGTACCGATGTGTGTTGCTAAATCGAACAGAGGTGCCGATGCTGTTAACGTAATGGTGCCCGTGGTTGCCGAAGCCGCCAAGGTAACCGCTTCATCTGAAAATTTATGATGTGGTTGGAAAATAACTTTACCTTTGGTGAAATAGGTCCAGTCAACAATGGACCAGGTTCCCGCTTTATCACGCGTAATTTTTTTCGGTTTGACGTCAGGGTGAACAACCAGCAAGGTATCGGCGCTTTGCACCCATACCATAGATTTGGTTTGAGCTAGGGTCCAAGGGGTTCCCGTGATTGTGGTTTGTTTTACGCCATTTTTATAGACATCAACGGCATATTCACGAAAAACCATCAAATAAACCTGTTCCGTATTAAATTCGAAAGCAACCAGACGTCCTTGGCTGGGAAGCGTATCGACATAGCGTAAACCCGCACGACGATATATGCCGCCGGTTGGCATAACAAAAATATTKYNCARCKKNNTCSTKYAMMATTGTCATACGCCGTTAAATCTCCACGCCCGGCCATTTCACCTGACACTTCACCCGCTGTAAAACTTGATTTGAAGGCATGTATACGGGGCATTAATGTCTTACTCCCACCAACGTAAAGTCATCAATGGCGGATGGCGTATCTTGCTGAGAATCAATCAATCGCGCCTGTCTAAATTCATGACTCGCAATTTTGAGCAACGCTTCTGTCCGACTGGTGCTGTCCGTTAACGGAATGCAAAATTCAGCCGCCAAACGGGCAATTAAAATTTGATCAAAAAAGGGGGGAAACTCCGTTTCTACGGGACGAAAAATATAAGTCAACACCACATCTGGCGAATGCGTGTGCAAGCGCCGTTCTTGAATGCGATAATTCAAACCCTTGCCGCGGCCTGCACCCGCAGATAGCGCGCGCAAAAACCCAGACGGCAATTGAAAAGCATACGTATAATCGGCGATTGGAACGGCCTCTAAACGCGGCAACGTTTCTTGCGCTGTTGCAAAGCTCCATGGATGTGCCGAAAGCAATGCATCTCTTGTCGTTTCATAAAGGTTGCCGGCCACTTCGGCTTCGGCGGTTCCTTCGTCAAACGATGTGATCGAGCGACAACCGATTTTCAATAATGCGCGAGAACATAGCGCGATGGAATTCGATGCCATTGGACGTCTCCTTTTAAACGATACAGTATGGTTTGGCCTTATTTAGGCATAGATTTTATGGCTAGAATTAATCTGTTAAGGATTTGGGAGCGAATATATATTCGCTCCCAAACACCATTATCCTTATGATTTAATCGGTATCGACAGCCCCAATTCGCGTCATATCAGCAACATCGACCACGCCTGCAAGATTAGCATTGACAAGGAACATGCCCCCGCCTGGCGCAACAGCCGTATTCACATTGGCGATAATGATATCGCCAATACGCAACATGTCGGCTGCGCTATTGAAATATCCAGTCGTATCAACGACAAGGGCCAGATCAATGGTTGAGTAATGCCACAAGGTAAAACCATTGGCATAAGCGAGAACGCTTAAGTCTTTAGATGCGTAAGCCATTATTTATATCTCCTTTAGACTTCCAGGCAGCGCAGGGAAACGACACCRKWMWKSWSKAWSAYRCCMSCSMYKWRSMTCRWWGMMYKGKYYMMGMWRTRWKCMKSWYSWTCRYYGTRCCMGMYMRSRKYWKTSWKSMCATCRSSAYYKRYRGCRTGRCCGACGGCGGTCTTGTGGTACCAATAGCAATGCCGAATGTTCGTAACATCTTTGGTCAACCCTGAATGTGGCATCCAAAGAGCCCCCAACCAACGTTTGGCCTGTGTACCTTTCCACGGCAATTCCTCTTTACCGATGTAATCGGCATTGGCGAATTCAGGAATACTCAATAGATCGGACCATTGTTTCCAGCCTATAATGGCATAACGATCGCCATCATCAGGCACGTCAGCTTCACCCAGCATTTCGAAGGCTCTGAGAACCTTGGCCTTGGTCAAGCCATCAAGGCCAGACCCCGCATAGTTTGTGGATTTATTCAATTCTGAAATGATCATTTCATCGGTTTTGCGACCCAATGCATATGCACCGGCCCGTGCCACAATTTGCTGCTCGTTAGAGTTACCTTTCAGTTCATCAAGTTGATCAACCCAATCACCGGCGTAGTAGTCGTAAAGACTCACTTCGATTGGCGTATGGTCAACGTTCATAACSGGAACTTTRCCGTGGCGCGCCTTAGTGCTRGCKGTRCCTTTACCCACTTTTTGAAAGGTGGTTGAAGACCCAATGATGCCATCTTTGGACCGCACGGTATTGCGTAATTTGGAGCCCATATTTTGATACTGCATATGAACTTCCGCTTGAAAATGTTTCACAAACGATTTTTCGATGGTTGTCGACATGTTTCTCTCCTAGTCCATTGTTATCGGGAAAACGCGTTCGAATGGGGTTATGGCCGGGGGCCTAGAACGCCCCTGCCGCCCCTTCGAACACGCTAAATCCATCCGGGCCACACAAAAATACCCGGGCCCTTTCAACAAGAGCCCGGCGTTTGGTTATCCGGCGTAGAAAAATGTATTGGTGTTAAAATGACCTAATCAATAAAATCAAAAATTATCAAAGTGGAGCAGCAGGCGTCTGCTGGGAAAAAGCAAACGCCTGCACCCAAAGGTCGGGAGCCGCGATTTTTACGCGCTCACCGCCCTACGGCGCCGCCCAATATTAATAAAAATATGGGCTTGCGCATCAAACACCCTGCGTTCTGCTGGGTGGTCTATTCTATGACCTTAAGCCACGCCTTCTGGATAGAGGGCTTTAAAGCCATCACGAACGCGGCTCACATATTCAGGATTACGATCACGCCAATAACGCGGATCGTTCATCATATTTCTAAGCTCGGTTTCGTTCGTTCCTGTCGTATCTTGGGTTTTACGACTTAATCCAGGCTCGCGGTTTTGCATCATGTCATGCATAGCGATCACGCCTTGGGATGTCTTGCCCAATGTGTCAACGACATCCGCACCTAAGTTGCGTTCCCCCCATGCCCGAATTTGTGGCTGAATCGCTTTATAGCGTTCTTCRCCTCCAAAGTGATCAACCAACCGWGCCGTCTSCATATGAYYATCAAGTTGTTGGSTGTAGTCTTSAAACATCGGCAMCAAACGTTCATGGGCAAGATCGTAYACCARCTGCGCTTGGGTGTTGGAAAATCCAGAATCAAACATGCGTTGRTTTACRTCGTGGTCGAYRCCCACCAATTCGCTATGATTGATATTRTARYCGGCRGGATYTGTWGGGTGATCGGATGATAGAGGAGCSCGAGCCGTGCGTTCCARYTCTTGATAKGATCGAGCRAGCTCTTCSGTGCGAGTCTGCCCCGTCTTCTCRTCCCAAAATTTGCGMGGYAACCATGCGGGTTGACCATTTTGAGCACCGGGATTCATTWCGTTATTAGGCATKTGAGTGTCTCCTTARGTTAGATTRAAATTTGAKGGGWTWAGSMSCSNGTTCGGCCACGAYTRCATTGGCTTTTTATGTACGAYAYCAATTGYCGTTGACCTTCKACATGTCGSAGCATTTCCGGTGTTGCATCYGGACCAAATGCWCGRTCCAAKGTGATYGATTGTAAATGTTTTATGACCCTTTCACCCGTGGCCCCAGAAAAGCAACGGGCATAGGCAAGACAGATCTCACGCGCTGTATCCGGTAAATCTGCAGGCGTGGATTGCGTCATGGACGGAACGTCATTGCGCTCAAACCATGACCAGCCTTTGCGTGTTTCAAACATTGTTTATATCCTTATTTTGACTGGTCAAAGGCTGCGCTGCAGCCGAAACCAAAGGAGGCGCTGAAACGCTGGGTGGTTTTGCGGCGTCAAGCGGCGAAATAGCANTTGCAACGGGCTTATCTGCGGCAACACTTGGTTGATCTTGAACAATTCCCGGAATCATGGAGGCAAGATTGCTCAGTATTTGAGAATCAACTTGTGTCGGATCAGACGCCTTTGCGGCCATATCTGATTCCGATATAAGCAAATCTTCCGGCACACTAAAGGCTCGAGCAAGCCACCGTGCTGTGCGTTGTACATCAATGATTGATGTGGCTGCTGGTCCCATGCCTTGAATGGTATTCATCCAAATTAAGACATTTTGCGCATCCTCTTTGGCCTGACGGCGGGCCAATGGCGAACGGTAATCAATATCAATGGTTCGTCCATCTATCGTCACGGGGGGGACTTCGCCCCGGCGGCGTAAAATTGACATAGCCCGTTCAACCAATGGCGTCAGAAGTTCAGATTGCAACCGACCGTAAGTCGCTCCTAAGGCCCTTGCGGTGTCGGCCGATCGTTCCAAAACTTCCGTCGCGGTCATCTTATGACCAACCGCTGGTCCAAGTTTATCGACCATCAATGCTCCGCGAATGCGGTTACGCATATCATCTAAAATAATGCTCGATATATCAAAATTTGCAGGTGATTCAAGTGGGGTAAGGCCTTTTGATCCCACTGCTTTGGGAATGATGGCTCCCGGCACCAGCTTAATATTGGCAGGGTTCAACACCCCGTCGTCTTCGGCTTGCCAGATACCTGTCACCGCAATTGTGGCGTTTTTCAAAACTAACTCGACCACCTTGTTTGCCGTTTTAATATCAGGCAACGCCTTCATCACAGGTGACCGCCCATATATTTCGCCCGGCGCCTTTAGCCACCTAAAATYGATAAAAGGTGAACTTTCAAAGCGGCCTTCGGCAAGCTTTGTCGCTTCATTTAACAGCCCCGTGGTTGGCTCGGCGACCGTTAAGTATGCAAAGCCATGTTCATCAGGGATGACGGCTTCAATAACGCTTATCCGTACGTCTTCGTCGTGAATAGTGTTTGTGTTTGTACGGCCTATTGATGGYGCATTTGGRTARCGTTTTTTRAGTTCACGCGGCGTTAATTCCATACGTCGAAGCGTACCATCCAGTTTTCCTCCGGCACTGTCTTCAAACACAACGTCRAACAAAGGGACGGCYGTAAATTGAAARGCMGATGCTCCACCYAGYGGACTTTCTTCCAKCATAAGGCAGGCTGTWCCAGCGGTRACCAGATCTAAAAAGCATTGGTGAATTTCAATCGTRAAATTAGATCGATCAAAGTGGAATTGKATCGTTTTTGAAATCTGTTCTAACTTAGGCGCGATAACTTCAATGTCTTTTTCTGGCACATCGGGACCCGCCATTAGGCCGATCCATTTCGACCACGGTGGAGTTAAGTTCGCCAACAAACTTGCCGCCAGTTGATCAACAGCATCCGGTGCAGTGCCGTCAAACAACTTATCCGCCGTTTTGGYACCTGATTGGGTTCGTGTCGCCCGGAGCGGAAGAGCATAATCGTAACATTCCGTCCAATGCGATTCCCACATCCTCCGCCGCTCTTTGGCGTGGGTATAAGTGCGGATGACCTGCTCAGGGGTCAGCTGTGTTTTTTGCTGCTGCATCATTATTCTCCCAACAACGATTTCTTTTTCGGAGCGTTATTATTTGTGCTGAGTAAACCTCGATCCGATGTTGTAATCGTGCCCGCCCGGCCACGACGACGCCGGTCAATCGATTCTAGGCGCGCGGTTTCTGCTTCCTTCGCTGGATCTGGTAAAACTTTTTGCGCGGGCATTGGGGCTGGTGATGGTGATGAAAATATTCCACCCATGATTTAAGGCTCCCTTATAGTGGTTAGACATGAAAAGCCCGAAGGTCTTGACCCCCGGGCTTGCTTTAGACACAGTAGTGGCGTTTCGTTAAAGGATTTATAACCTAACAATTCCGCAATGTCAAGGAATATTTTCATGTAAATTCATTTTTTAGATATTTATGCAGCTGCCAAGGGGTGAAAACGGCATGAGCATGCAAGCCCAATGCCCGTTTTACGGCCTCGACGCAGGTATACGGGCGCCATGGCAACACGCGTGCAGTGGGTGGTCTCACATATGTGTCAATCAAAAAGTGTCCTTGCCCGACAAGCCACGTCCGCAGGGCTTCTTCATCTTGCAGCGTCCAGACTTCTATTTGTGTTACATTGGATAAGGGGTTGTACATCACCCAGTCGCCACGCCTTGTACTTCCATCTTGCGCAGGACATTCAAGCAGGACAAAACAATGACAAAACCCGGGCCGAAGCACGCGCAACCACGCAAGATCCGTTTGGCCGCTAAAGACCACAATAGCGCGCTGTTTATGCATTTGAGGTGCACTGGCTGTAGTGTTTATCATCGGCACGCACGATGCCTTTCGATATCAAAATAGTCGACAATCGGTCCAAAGCTTCATCCCATAACACCCATTGCCGTTGTTCATCACGTACGCGGGGATCTGGGGGTGAATTTCGCCAGCCAAACTCACCAAGAACATGCAAGTGCCCGTCATGTAATATGCGCCTCTTGTGCAAATGCATAACAAATCGATACATATCATCGGGGTCGCATGGACGTCCTTCGGATGAATATTCGCGGATACCCTGCGCACCTTCACGACGCGCACGCTCTGCTCGGACATACCAAAACCAGGCCTCTTCTGCATGATCAAAAGGGATAATTTTCTTGTAAGGCATGGGTTTACGGACAAAGTGTGCTTTGGACATTTGGGCCTCCGATGGGTATTTACATATAACGTTCTGCTTTTGTTCTTTTACATTGCCAAATATTCCCTTGTCAATTAATTATTAGATATTTGTTCCTAGTGACTTCTTTCCGTTGATCTGTGATAATGTTCCCATGCTAAATCATGCAAACATTTGGAAAGCCATTGATCAGATTGCTGCGGTTTATGCGCATTCAGTCTCTGACTTGGCAAAAAAATCGGGTTTAGATGCCACAACTTTCAACAAATCCAAGCGCCAATCGCGTGGGGGGAAGTTACGGTGGCCATCTACCGAAAGCGTTGCCAAAATCCTTGATGCGACGGGCGCAGATATGCATGAATTTATGTCCTATGTTGAAAACGGACAAAAAGCCCCCCCCCGCAACATCCCTTTAATTGGTCTAGCCCAAGCTGGTGCCGACGGTTATTTTGATGATGCGGGCTATCCTACTCGCGGCTGTTGGGATGAAATTTCTTTCCCGGGCACCACGGACCACCACGCTTTCGCGTTGGAAATTTCTGGTGACAGCATGGACCCCGTGTTTCGCGATGGTGATATCGTAATTGTTTCACCCGAAGAAAGCGTCCGCCGAGGCGACCGGGTCGTCGTCAAAACGACGGGCGGCGAAGTGATGGCTAAGGTCCTCAAACGGCAAACAGCCGGGCGCATTGAACTCAGTTCCTTTAACCCCGCACATGAAGACCGTGAATTTTCCACCAACGAGATTGTCTGGATTCACCGCATCCTATGGGCAGCACAATAAGTATAATTTGAAAATAGATTTTGGCGTAGAACCGATACGGAACACCAAATACTTATGCACTCCCCACATAAGTTACCTTATCAATCTTGGTATCAAAGTATTTTTCTATGCTGACAGAACCCCACTATCCCGCAATCATTAACCGTCTTGATTCTTCGTCGCGGCATGCTTTAGATGCCCGCTTCGATGTTTTCGTGTAAGTATAATGACCTACGTCATTGGCCAAGCCTGGACAGTTATAGGTTTTTAGTCCCGCAACATAATGCTGTATATTATACTGACCAAGCATCACGGGAGGACTTATGGGACAGGTATGACACAGGTACGCCAAGACGACGCACACCCTCAGAGCAGAAATACAAAGATTGCTAGCTTCGCTCAATGAATTCAGGAGTGAAAAGCAACACCTCCCAACACTGTGATAGCGTTGGGTGATAAAAACTGTGAGGTGTTGCGATGACAGAATACGCACCCTAGCGCTTCCCCTAAGACTTAACAATTCTTAGGGGAAGAATCTTAAGATTGATTAAATATAATAAATTACCCTTAGAGGAAGCAATTCCGGCTTCGACGATTAGCCGAGCGTTAAAACGGAATTCAAATCAAGATGGGAGCTATCGACCCGGCTCTGCCGAAGTCCGGTATTTTTACCGGCGACGGCGAGAACGTCTTTTGGATCAAACCCCAGAACTGCCTGCATTCGTGCGAGAACGCTTACAAAATGGCTGGACGCCAGAAAAAATTTCAGGCTGGTTGCGGGCGGGAAATGAAGCCGCCGTGCTCGTCGTAAGACCCGTTTCACAATTGCAGGCAGGGCTTCTATCCATGACAGACCCGCAGAAATCAACGGGCGGAAACGCGTTGGCCATTGGGGAGGTGATTTGATCATTTTCCACCGCACACGGCCAATTTTAGTCATATAAGAACGCAAAAACCGTTATGTGATTGCGGCGAAGTTAAGCGGAAAAACAGCTGCGGAAACGGCGGGGGCTATCATGGATATCTTCCGTCGATTGAACCCTAAAATCCGCAAATCCATTACGTTTGATAATGGTGGAGAATTCGCGAAGCATAAGCTAATCAAGGAGGCTTGAAAAATGTCGACGTGGTTCTGTGATGCCTATGCATCTTGGCAAAAAGGGGCGATTGAAAATCGCTCTAGCGCGCCTTCTGAAACAGCGTTTCAACGGGCTATAATGGTCGCTTGCGACGAGACCTGCCGAGAAAACGAAACATCGACAAAATGAGCGAGGAAGACCTTTCAAGACATCATCCTTAGCTACAACCTGACGCCCAGAAAATACATCGGATTTAAAAACCTCGCTCAAGCCTTATTGAAAGAACTCGGCATCAATGTCAAAATTCAATTTAGATCTGGTATTGTACTTCGCACCTGAATCCGCTGAGTGAGCGTTAGGGACTTGATCCACGGACGGTGAAAAAGTGGCGAGAAGGGGACTTTGTTGAAGATGTTGCCATGGAGCCGAAGCCCCCTCGTTCATCGTTCTAAAGCCTGAAGAAGACGTCATGATTGTGATGTATCGCAAACATATACTCCTGCCCCTTGATGATTGCCGATATACCTTCATTATTTGTATAATTATACTATACACTCTCAATGATATTCATTGTATCTGTGTTTTCCACGCCACAAAACCTCTCGTCTACCGAAGGTCGAGGCCGACAAACCGAAGCAGAAATTTAAGACATACCCGGTGCCCCTGGAAACGATGTTTCCGAAGATGCGCTAGGGCGTGGCTACGTTCACATTGTCATCGCCGAAGTCCGCACAACAGAAGCAATTGCAGCCGATTTTATACGCAATTTCATCAAGACTATTCCCGACCATATTCACAGAATTTTGACAGATAATGGTCTTCAGTTCTTGCATCAGGCTCGCTAAAAACTCGCTTCTTATCACGTGTGTGATGGGCACAAAATTAAACACCGCAAGGCAAAAAATATTATTATGAAACCCAAGACCAGATCAGAACCCACCTGCAGACACTCTTAAAAGCCTACAACTCCGCAAAGCGTCTGAAGACCTTGAAAGGTCTAACCCCACACGAATATATCTGTAAAACATGAACAAAAGAGCCAGAACGGTTCAAAATAATCCATCACATCAAAGTCCGGGACTAAACACCTAGGGCCATATTGATAATTACCATGCCGTAATTAAGGCTGAAGTTAAGTTCTAATGTGCACTGTAGCTGACATCTATTTTATCTTATCGCGTTGCGATACTCCTGAGGGCTTTGGTTTTAGCAAAATAGTTTACGACCAAATGTTGCCCTTTATAGACGTCCTTATTGTTTTGAAAGGATGATAATGCTGGCTTTTCAGTCCATCGGGTCGTCACGCACCCCGTTTGCATCGAAGGCCTTATCGCCAAGAAAAGCCTTAAACTCCACATATTTATTACAGCCCTCACCCAACCAGGTCGTGGCGTTGACCGGGGGGAAGCGTTAATCGGATTAGGTTTCCCAAGGCATTGACAAGAACTACAATTTGGGTGGCTAAACCGCCTTTTGGTCGTCTCTTCGCCAGAATCTGCGTCCCCCTTTTGCGCAGCTGGCCTACTGGTAAATGCTAACGATGGGACCGTCAATCATGATATATTCAAAAACGCCTCGCTGTGCTCAACGCAAAAACCGTATGAAGGTTCTGTTCCAGTTCCCAAACCCAAAAGGCAAATCACGCCAAGGGGAACCTGTCCCCACACGCCACAATCCGTAGATTTTCCTGATAAGATTAAGGGAATCTGTGTTCAAACCTTATCGATGATCACAAAACGTTCTGGGTTCATCATTCCTTTATCCTAACAGAAAGCTTGAAGCACATTTTAGCCCCGTTGGGACTCCCATAATGGTCAGGGAGCCCTAGGTTCAGGACTCATGAATTGAAAGAAAAGATGACTACGGCTGCGCTGCATCGTGCTGAAAAGAATGTATGCGTATTGATCATAACGCAGTGCAATGCGCCGCCAGTCCTTGATTTTACCGAACATGGTCTCAATTTTGTGGCGTTGCTTATAGAGGGTTTTCTCATATTCTATTTGTTTCTTCCAACTTTTTCTGGGCGGGATACAAGGATAAATGAAATTGTTTATCAAAGACTTACGGAACAAGTCTGCATCATATTCTMRGTCTRCCAAGAGGTACTTGGCTGGTGGCAAAACAGTCCTCATTAATTTAGTGCCCGTATAATCGCTCATCTGCCCATCTGATAAAAGCATGATAACGGGGCGACCATGACCATCACACCACCGCATGACGTTTTGAGTTTAAGCCGCCTTTTGGTTGCCCAATACGATGGGGAACATCCCCTTTTGGACGCTTTAGCGCTTGAATTTGGGGGATGCATTTCCCCAAAGAACAGCAGACTGGCTGCTGTACGGTGAGCTTTAAGGTGTGTCGCATCAATTTTGAGCTGACCGGGAACACCTTCTGCTCCGGCAAGCCCAGAAAATATACGGTCAAACACGCTCCTTCGGCTCCCTCTCACAAAGCGGTTATAAAATGTTTGTGCGGGACCGTATTCAGAAGGTGCATCACGCCACTGTCATCCACGCTTCAAGACATGAATGGTCCGGATGCAACCCGAAGAAGATCATCAACAACGAGGCACACCGGGGGACAAAGGGAAATGGGGCGCAATACGTTGTCATTGCTATGGGCTTAACCAGAAATCATCGCTCATGTGATGTCCTCCATAAATAAGAACGACATGATCCGATAGAAAACTGAATTATAGATTAATTAGGTCCTGAGCCTAGATGGACGTAAACGGAAGACTTTGGTTTGGCTGAATATAAAGCAAAAGGCCCCGCCTCATTCCCGAGGTGGGGCCTTTATATATATGCGTGAATCGTTCGATGCTATTTTTTAGTTGCAAGGGCTTCGTTTGTGAGGTCGGGATCAGCCATATCATCCATAGCATAGGCATCATGGCCCGCGCCATCCACAAGACCCATGGTGTTGTTTAGGCCATTTTTGCCCGATGACTTGCCGTTACGTATGGCGTTATGGCGGACTTGACGATAGAGACTGCGTACAGCGGCGTAATAATCGAGTGAAGTTTTTTCCAAGTCGTTGATTTCTTCCATGTTATGTGCACGGAAATCAATCAATTCAGCGGAAAAACGTTCGTTGGGGATGTATTGACGGTCAGTATTTCTGGCGTACTGCCACACGGGATCCGTTAAAATRTCAACCACTTTACCAACCGCATCRCGKGGATTGGATGGGCCGAAKATTGGTAAGACTAAATACATACCTTCRCCCGWGCCCCAAACTCCWAGGGTTTGACCRAAATCTTCACCATGGCGGACATASCCCATGCTGGTTGCCGGGTCGCCAAAGCCTAAAACGCCAACGGTGGTGTTGATGGCAAAACGGGTCAATGTATCACCTGCGCGCGCCATCTCACCTTGCAAAAGGTCATTTAAGAGAATGACCGGAGATTTAAGGTTGCTGAGAAAATTATGGACCATGCGCTGGATCGGTGGTGGGATAAGACCACGGTAAAGGCTTGCCGCGGGGCGCAGAAGCAAAGTGTCTAATCCACGGTTGAACTCAAAGAAGACGCGGTTTAAAGGTTCTATCGGATCATTAACTTGCTTGTATTCAGCAACGGCAGCAGGATCATTCGTCGGGGTGACAGACGTTGTGACACAACCCGCCATCAATCCGCCCACAATGATCAGCGCACAGAATTTAACGCTCAGGCGAAGGGCACCAGAGCGCTTTGCCTTAGCTGTTAAAATCGTCGTCTCTTTAAGAGGTAGAGACCCGTCCAATTGAATTTGGCTCATTAATCGCTCCGTCATATTTTYTTACGTCGTTAYACGCGTACGCTTTTTTATGTTCTTTTTTATGACGGTCGAAACAATCGACACGCCCCTATACAATATTATTATGACACAACGAAATATCATAGCCAGCGATGCAAAACTAGCACCCTGTGGCTCATGCCGCAACCTTCAGATTATTGTGTTGCTTTAATGCCACACAATATAAGCCGTATTACATCATGCCTTTTAATATGGCTTGTAATATGCGCTTATATGCAACAGTTATAACAATATTGTTATATAAGCATGTATATTATATTACGTGAAAAAAGGGTACTTCGTTGGACGACATACTTGATGCATTTAGAGCTGTAGGAGACCCATCTCGGCTGCGTATACTGTGTCTGCTGAAATCGGCAGAATTAACGGTCAGCGAGCTGGTGTCGATTCTTGGACAAAGCCAGCCGCGCGTATCTCGACACCTAAAAGGTCTGGTTGATGCTGGTTTATTATCACGTTTTCGGGAAGGCAGTCGGGTCTTTCACCGTTTAAATCTCCAGGGATATGCTCGACAACTTGTTGATTTAATTGAACCAAATGATCCTGTGTGTGTACAAGATTTGGCGCACTTGGGTGAAGTAGAGCGTATACGCAACGAAGTCGCCGAACGATATTTTGCAAAATATGCGCCGGAATGGGATCGCTTGCGGCAATTGGATGTGGATGAAGATCAGGTTGCCGATGCTGTACGCGAAATGCTGCCCTTAACCCAATCAGAACGCCTTTTGGATTTAGGGACGGGCACCGGACGGATGTTGAAGAACCTTGGCCCAGATGTCCTTGAGGCCGTGGGAATCGATAGCTCGCACGAAATGCTGGCGGTGGCCCGGTCAAATATATCACGTTGGGGCCTAAAAAATTGCAGTCTGAGACAAGCCGATCTGCTGGCGTTGCCTTTACCTATAGGAACCTTTGATGTGGTTGTTTTGCACCAAGTCTTACACTTTCTTAAACGACCTTGGGCCGCGCTCAGCGAAGCTCGGCGTATGCTCAATGACGGGGGGCGCATGCTCATCGTTGATTTGGCCCCACATGATTTGGAAGATTTGCGGGATCAGCATGCACATTACCGGCTGGGATTCACAGATATTGAAGTGCGTGAATGGCTTGCCGATCAGGGCTTGGCGTGCGAAACCATAAGACACCTCCCGGGGGGGCAAGGCTCTGATGGACTAACGGTAACGATTTGGCTGGCGAAAACAGTTGGCCCAAAGGTGATTATGTAATGAATAAGGAACTTGTCATGACGCCGACGTTGCGCCCCCAACTGAACGGATTGCCCATTGCGTCTCCCTTGCCACGAGATGCCAATGTTTCATTTGAATTTTTCCCCCCTAAAACGGAAAAAATGGAAGCCAAGCTGTGGGAATGTGTGGAACGTTTGGGGCCTTTGAAACCAAAATATGTTTCCGTGACCTACGGTGCGGGTGGTTCAACGCGTGAACGCACCCATGCAACGGTGGCCCGCATCCGCCGCGAAACGGACCTTGAACCCGCAGCGCACTTGACCTGTGTTGGGGCCACGCGCGCAGAAATTAACGACATCGCACGGCGGTATTGGGCCGATGGTATCAAGCATATCGTTGCTTTACGCGGTGATCCGGTGGATGGAATTGGGCAAGCCTATGTGCCGCATCCGGGCGGTTATGCTTATGCGGAAGACTTGGTTAAAGGGCTGAAAAACATTGCTGATTTTGAAATTTCTGTGGCTGGATATCCTGAAAAACATCCACAAGCCGACAGCCTAGACGCCGATATTGCCTTTTTAAAACGCAAGGTCAATGCGGGGGCGAATCGGATCATCACGCAGTCGTTTTTTGACACCGAAAAGTTTTTGCAATTTGTAGACAAGGCGCGCGATGCAGGAATTACAGTGCCCATTGTTCCGGGTATTTTGCCCGTCACCAATTTTAAGCGAGTGCAAGAATTTTCGGCCAGCACCGGCACCTCGGTCCCCAAATGGATGGCCGAAATTTTCGAAGGTCTGGACGATGATGCGGAAACCCGTAAACTGGTGGCGGCTTCTGTGGTTGCCGAACAATGCCGCGTTTTGTACGCAAACGGTATTAAGGATTTTCACTTTTATACCCTGAACCGTGCCGACCTGACTTACGCCATTTGCCACATCCTCGGCGTGCGCCCTTAAAACCTCTATATAAAGAGACTTACCGATATGACTTTGAAACCCCACAATCCAAATGCCAAGGCCCAATTATCAGCTGCGTTGAAAGATCGTATTTTAATTTTGGACGGGGCCATGGGTACGATGATCCAACGCCTCAAGTTTGAGGAAGAAGACTTTCGTGGCGAACGTTTTAAGTCTGTAAAGAATGATCTTAAGGGCAATAATGATCTTTTGATTCTGACCCGTCCCGAGGCCATTCAAGATATTCACGAACAATACCTTGCCGCTGGGGCCGACATTATCGAGTCCAATACTTTTAGCTCTACCACCATCGCCCAGGCCGATTACGGTTTGGAACATGCGGTCTATGATTTGAACGTTGAAGGCGCCAGATTAGCGCGAGCAGCGGTGGACAAGTATTCGACGCCGGACCGGCCACGTTTTGTCGCCGGGGGCCTTGGTCCGACCAACCGAACCGCATCTTTAAGCCCCGACGTTAACGATCCGGGCATGCGCAATGTCAGCTTTGACGAATTGGTGACGGCTTATACCCAAGCCACGCGCGGACTGATTGAAGGCGGCGCAGATCTGATCTTGATTGAAACCGTATTTGATACCTTGAATGCCAAAGCCGCCATCTATGCCGTGTTGGGTGTGTTTGAAGACGAAGGGTTCGAGCTGCCCATCATGATTTCAGGCACCATTACCGATGCTTCGGGACGCACCTTGTCGGGTCAAACCGCAGAAGCCTTTTGGGTTTCTTTAGCTCATGCCCAGCCGCTTTCGATCGGCTTTAACTGTGCTTTGGGTGCCGAAGATTTACGCCCCCATTTGCAATCCGTATCCGCCATCGCCGACACCAACGTTAGCGTCTATCCCAACGCGGGTTTGCCGAATGAATTTGGTCATTACGACGATACTCCAGAATACATGGCACAAGTGTTGCGCAGTTTTGCCGAAGAAGGATTGTTGAACATCGTCGGCGGTTGTTGCGGCACGACACCCTTGCATATTAAGGCCATTGCCGATGCGGTGGCCGGTGTTAAGCCGCGCATCTGCCCGACTGATTTAACCACATCAAGGTTGGCGGGCTTGGAACCTTTGGTGTTAGATGATGTCACCGGGTTCGTTAATATCGGCGAACGCTGCAATGTAGCGGGTTCAATAAAATTTAAAAAATTGATTGCGGCAAGGGATTACCAAACGGCCCTGCAAATCGCCAGCAACCAAGTTATAAACGGCGCTCAAATTGTTGATGTCAACATGGATGATGCCATGCTTGATGCCAAGGTTGAGATGGTTAAGTTCTTAAACCTGCTGGCTTCAGAGCCGGATATTTCCCGTGTGCCGCTGATGATCGACAGCTCTAAATGGGATGTCATCGAGGCCGGGCTCAAATGTGTGCAAGGCAAAGGCGTTGTCAATTCGATCAGCCTGAAAGAAGGCGAGGCTCAATTTATCGAACATGCCCGCAAAGTCCGGCGTTATGGTGCGGCGGTGATCGTCATGGCCTTTGATGAAGACGGTCAAGCCGACAGCTACAAACGCATGATTGAAATATGTGCGAAGTCTTACAAAATTCTGACCGAAGTCGTCGGCTTCCCGGCACATGATATTATTTTCGATCCCAATGTTTTTCCGATCGCCACGGGTTTGGACGAACACCGTAATTATTCTGTGGACTACATCAATGCCTGTACATGGATCAAAAAGAATTTGCCGGGCGCTTTGATTTCGGGCGGTGTGTCTAACATGTCGTTTTCATTGCGAGGCAACAATGCCATGCGCGAAGCGATGCATTCGGTCTTTTTATATCATACAATACAGGCTGGCATGGACATGGGCATTGTCAATGCGGCGCAATTGACCGTCTATGCAGACATTCCGGCCAACCTTCGTGAACGGGTTGAAGATGCCGTTTTGAACAGACGTGAAGACGCCACCGACCGATTGTTGGAGGTCGCCGACGAAGCCATCGGTCTTAAATCTTCCAGCACCGGACCGGATTTATCATGGCGCGAACTTAGCGTAGAAAAGCGGTTGGAATATGCCCTGGTCAAGGGCATTGGTGACTTTGTTGAACTCGACGTGGAAGAAGCCCGTCTGGCCGCAAAAAAACCGATCGACGTGATCGAAGGCCCCTTGATGGACGGCATGAATGTGGTCGGCGATTTGTTCGGCAGTGGTCAAATGTTTTTGCCCCAGGTGGTGAAATCTGCGCGCGTGATGAAACGTGGCGTGGCCGTGCTCTTGCCGTACATAGAAGAAGGCCAAATTGGCGGATCAGCCAAAGGCAAGATTTTAATGGCCACAGTCAAAGGTGACGTCCATGACATTGGCAAAAATATCGTCGGTGTGGTGATGCAATGCAACAACTTTGACGTAATTGACATCGGCGTCATGGTGCCATGGACAACGATTTTAGACAAAGCCCAAGAGATCAACGCCGACATCATCGGCTTGTCCGGATTGATYACYCCTTCSCTGGAAGAAATGGTCACGGTCGCCAAAGAAATGGAACGYCGCAAAATGRYYCWACCGCTGATGATTGGCGGGGCRACAACGTCCAAAATCCATACGGCGGTRAAGATYGCYCCSGCGTATTCTGGGGSCGTCGTGCATGTCATTGATGCTTCRCGGGCYGTTGGCGTYGCRTCAAAMCTGTTGTCWTCMAGCAAATCTGCTGACTAYGTCAAYRATGTSCGYGCAGAATACGAGGTKWTGAAAGCCAAACACGAACAAAACCAACGGGAACGCTCCTACCTGACCATTGCCCAAGCGCGCGCCCGCAAATACAAGATCGATTGGGCCACCTTGACCCCCGTGAAGCCAACTTTCCTGGGCACCAAAGTGCTTGCCGACTACCCGCTTGAAAAACTGGTGAAATACATTGACTGGACTCCTTTCTTTCGCACCTGGGAACTGAAGGGCAACTATCCTGAAATCTTGCAGGATAAGGGAAAAATGGGCGACAGTGCACGGTCACTTTTTGCGGATGCCCAAGTTATGCTCAAACAAATCGTCGATGAAAAGTGGTTGACAGCGCAGGCGGTGGTGGGCTTTTGGCCTGCGGCTTCTGTTGGCGATGACGTCGAACTTTATACGGACGAAGGCTGCACCAGCGTTTTGCAGACGGTGCACTTTGTGCGTCAACAAATGGAAAAAAGAGAAGGTCGGGCCAATGGCTGCTTAGCTGATTTTATCGCCCCCAAAGACTCTGGCGTTGCCGATTATTTTGGGGGCTTTGCCGTGACGGCGGGCCAAGGTATTGATCTTAAATCGGCTGAATTTCAGGCCGACCATGACGACTATAACGACATTCTTCTCAAAGCCCTGGCCGACCGTTTGGCCGAGGCGTTTGCGGAACATCTGCATGAACGGGTGCGCCGGGAATTTTGGGCTTATGCCCCATGTGAAGACCTGACCACTGATGATTTAATTAAAGAAGCCTATGACGGTGTGCGTCCCGCACCGGGTTACCCCGCGTGTCCGGACCACACAGAAAAAACCACCCTGTTCAAGCTGCTTGATGCGACCAAGACGACGGGTATCGAACTCACTGAAAGCTTCGCCATGATACCGACAAGCTCGGTGTCGGGTTACTATTTTGCCAATCCAGAGTCTCACTACTTTGGCATTGGTAAACTCGCCAAAGACCAAGTTGTAGATTACGCAAAACGCAAAGCCCTGAATGTGGAAGACGTCGAACGAACGTTAGCCCCCAATTTGGGGTATTCCACTTAAGAAGATGAGAGAACAGCCCGTAAAAACAATAAAGCCATCCTTCAAGGGATGGCTTTTTTTGGGCGTCGTTATAAATATTCGTGGGCATCAGTCTAAGCGCGTGGTCTGAGTTGCGCTAATGCTTAACGTAAAGCTTGGCGAGGCTGCTAGTGAATGGAGGCAACGTGCATTGCGTTAGCGACATGACCTATGCCAAGCGGAGGAATGTTTGCGGTTTGAACCACGAAGAATGCGATGATCGCACCGTATATTAAAGTTTTAATCATTGTCGTTCTCCTCTAATTTTGGGTTTACTCAAATTCATCTCACCCGTTAAAATAATGAACTGCATCGTATTTAGATGAGCTAATTTTACAGAAGGGATTCGAGCTTCACAACATAAAACGCATAATGGTAGAAAATCAGGCCGTTTTTGTAAAAAAATTTCTACCTTAGTTTTTCCTCATATAATTGTTTAATTTCAATTCGTTATATTAAAAAATGTGTGCTAAAAATTAAAGTGATATATCCGAAACGCTGGCACCATATTCCTAAAATGCATACCTTAGGCTATGTGAGGCGATCCAATTTCAAAAATACACGCATAACAGATATGCGTTATATGCATTGGTTTTGACTTAAAATGGAACACTGAAGAGGCACCATGGCCCACATAAAAGTACGATCTAGATCCCTATGCCGTGGGGGTATGGGTAGCGTAGCTCGGTCAATCAGACTTCTTCGGTTGTGAAATGAGATGTACAAATGTTGAGAAAATCGTCTAGCAGCTCAAAGCATTTACAGAGTTCGCCATGTTGTATGACGTCGTGACCTGTTAAAAAACTTCAAGTCGTCCAATTTTTATAATCGTGGGTTTGCGTCTTAGAATGAGGATGGGTTTTCATTAACCGCAACTTCAACAGCCAAGCGCATAATTKWWGRRNCCATWTAGSCCAGRTGAGGTTATCGAGGATTTTTGACAAAGGAGACCTAAGATGTTTAAAACTANNCCCYCCCTGACCCGGGCCCCACAATGCCAGGCTTGCGCCCTTAAGGTTTAAAGAAAACGAATATTACCATTGATATTAATGTCAGCCCAGGCACGGTCAGCCGAGAACTGACGCGGAACAAGGGTTTGCGCGGCTATCGTTTTCCCCAGAGTCGCCACTTTGCCAAAAAAGAGGCTCACCCAGGTAGAGGCACCACCAAGTGATGCCCTGAACAAGTCTGCAGTGCACTCAACCTTGAAGATGGAAAAAAGGGCAGTCCTGAAAGCTTATGTCGGCTTTGCCTTTCACCCCCGTGGCCCCATTGTCGCCCTTCATGATGTGGTCCGCTAGCGGCACAAGGAGCTGGCCCTTTAGATATTTTTAGCGTGCCGCATTTCGGTGGATAGAATCACAGTTAGCCCTGACCTGAAGGCGCTTGGGTTTAGAAAAATTAAGGCACAACCACGGAAGAGAGGGCAAAACCCAAGTTAACGCGGCGATCGGCACGACGCGCAACCCGACCCAAAGCTCCGAAAGATCACCGCACAAAATCCACTTAGATATTCGGTGCCATTTGTCTTGCATATGGCGTTGGCACGGGCCTTGTCGCCGTACGGCAACATACAAGTTCTCCAATGGCATCTCGATGAAACCTCGTCCAGGGGACACCAAAGAGCCATGCTGTTCTCATTGTGGACCGGGCTGCTGGTTGGCCAACAACAAACAGACTCGTCACCCGTCCAACGTGACAATCCTGCCTTGCCCACGCAGACCTCCAGAGCTGAGCCCCGTCGAAAACGTCTAGCACTTCATGGGGGACAATGGAGTATCCAATAGAATTTGCATCATATGAAAAGATCGTCACCCTTTGCTGCGAAGCCTGGACCAAACTTATTGATCAGCCCTAGGCAATCACGTTCATCAGTATGCGAGACTAGGTGCATAGGTTCTCATTAATGAAAAGTGGTATTACATGTACGATAACGGAGGGCAGGTTTTATTTTTGCACACCATATCACTGTGGGAACGCGGTTTGAACGAGAAAACCAACAGGCTGCTGCGGCCGAACGTTCCCAAAGGCAGGACTTCGCTAAGTTGACTGCGACAGACGTGCCGCGCGGGAAAGGTTTGCTCAACAACCAACCGCGCAAAGCTCTTAAGTATTACTCACACAACGAGGTCTTCGCCAAACTCACTGCCCTGCCCGAAAATTATGCACTTGGTCTGTGAACTTAGGTTTCAGAAACGGCAACGGCAGAAAGTTTACTATACCCCCCATTTACTAAAAGGTGGAAAAGTTCCGACCAAAGTCCTTTGAGAATATTCTTATTGTACGCATGATTTCCGCAGATTTTTAAGCACTGAAAAATGGGGGAGGGGAACGCGTTGCGTCCACCTGAGATGACTTAGTCGAACATCAGTTGGCACGATGGGTCATTGCCTTTTTTTGACCTACTTTATGTCAAACGGCCAACTTCGTGGTGGATTAAGTCAATCCAAGCCCATCAGATTGCGAGCAAAGTCGGTGGCATCAAAGGCGTGAAGGTCTTCAACGGCTTCGCCGACACCGATCGCATGTACCGGCAGGCCAAACCGGTCGGCCAATGCCACGACGACGCCGCCTTTGGCCGTCCCGTCCAATTTGGTCATGACCAATCCGGTGATATTGACGGCTTCTTTGAAGGCTTCAACCTGGGCGTGGGCATTTTGACCGACGGTGGCATCCAACACCAACACGACGTCGTGTGGCATGGTAGGGTCGATCTTTTTAATTACGCGTACGACTTTTTGCAATTCTTCCATCAAGTGCTTTTTGTTTTGCAAGCGTCCGGCAGTATCAATCAATAACACGTCTACCCCTTGGTCGCGCCCTTGCGTTAAGGCGTCATAGGCCAGACTGGCGGTATCTGATCCAATGGCGCTGGCGATCACCGGGGCACCTGTGCGTTCTCCCCACACCTGAAGCTGTTCAATCGCTGCGGCGCGAAAGGTGTCGCCCGCAGCCAGCATTACGGATTTTCCTTCGTCGGTAAATTTCTTGGCAAGCTTGCCGATCGTGGTTGTCTTGCCTGAACCGTTAACACCACACATTAAAATTACATGTGGTTTTAGGGTCGGGTCAATCACGATGGGCTGGGTCACAGGTTTCAAAATGGTCGTGATTTCGGCGGCAAAAATTTCGCGCACGTCTTGGGCGGTTAAKTCTTGATCAAAGCGYGTCTTCGCTAATCCYTGGAYMAGYTTAGCMGCGGTGGTCACYCCCATGTCAGMGGTAATCAGCACRTCTTCAAGTTCTTCAAGGGTTTCATCRTYAAGMCGACGTTTRCCCGTGAAGAGGTCGCCAATACCGCCCGTAATGCGCCCCGATGTTTTRCCCAACCCRGCTTTTAATTTTTCAAACCAACCCATTTAGYKKGYASCCTTTGTGAYAAGTTCTGCACGAAGTTCATCGTCWTTGCAGCCCGTAATCATCATWTCRAYAATGGYCCCWGGGGCGGCSTCGCCCTGAAACCTTACGGGGGCAAAGCTGGTCGTGCGCCCAAATCCGGCCTTTTCCACCAASACKGCCTGAACGGTATCGGTTAAGGTTTTAAAGTGGKTTARGCGKGAYWCATCMCCSACYTYGCGCAACGCTTTGGCCCGYGCTTTGGCCACCGTGCCGGAAATTTGMGGCATGCGTTCMGCCGGCGTTCCRGGACGCGTAGAATAYGGRAAAACATGYARRTATTCRAASCCGAASRTCYTTACRTTATTTAAGGTYGTTTCAAACATCTTATCTGTTTCCGTRGGAAAWCCMGCRATRAGGTCTGCTCCGAACACAATATCGGGCCGWGCCAGCTTGGCTTGGGTRACAAGGCGTTCAATATCGGCAACACGGTGGCGTCGCTTCATGCGTGTTAATATCATGTCGTCGGCSGATTGCAGGCTMAGGTGAAGGTGGGCCATCAAACGGGGTTCATCRGCCAGCAGYGCRAAAAAATCATCGTCAAGACGGGCCGGGTCTAATGAGCTTAGGCGTARCCGTGCYAGATCRGGTACGGCRTYCAACAGAGCGCGAATAACTTGGGTTAATCCGGTCGTGTRATCATCGCACAGMCCCACGTCTTGGCCGTATGCGGCAATGTCTACGCCCGTCAGAACGACTTCTTTGTGMCCWGCWGTGACCAGYTTTTGCACCTGGGYAATAATRTGCGCCAAAGGCACYGCACGGTTAGGACCGCGYGCYGCCGGAATAATGCAAAACGTGCAAGMATTATCACAGCCCTGTTGYACCATCACAAAGGCCCGCGTGCGACCATCAAGYCCATGMACCAAGTGCCCGGCCGTTTCGCGSACTTGGCTAATATCSGTCACGACAATGGTGTCATCACCCTCATCACCAATTAAGCTYAATRMATTAAGCTTTTCATGATTWCCCACSACYCGGTCAACTTCGKCCATRKTSGCAAATTTTTTGGGGTCWAGCTGTGCGGCGCATCCGGTTACGATAATTCGGGCTTCGGGCCGTTCRCGACGCAGRCGGCGGATCGTTTGCCGGGCTTGGCGTTCGGCTTCGGCSGTGACRGCRCAGGTGTTGATGATGATGGCATTTYTAAYGCCGGCATTATTCAGTTCATCGCGCATAACCTCGCTTTCTAGCGTATTAAGACGACAGCCTAAAGTCACGATATGGGCGGCAGAAGAGCTCATGTGCTATGCCCATACAAAGACAGGTCAAGGTGACCATAAAAACTTGTCGCCACCGGTCCGGTCATCAAGACGTTGTTGTCCAACATCCATTCGATGGTCAGTGTGCCGCCGTCCAAGACCACATCTGCTTTGCGTTCCGTCAATCCGCGCCGCGCCGTTGCGACAAGTGCCGCACAGGCCCCAGACCCACACGCCAACGTAATGCCCGCGCCGCGTTCCCACACACGCATACGAATGCGGTCTCGGCTTAACACTTGTACGACTTCAACATTGGTGCGTTCGGGGAACATGGAGTGATGTTCAATTTGTGGTCCAAATGTATTCAGATCGACGGCCAGGGCATTATCAACCATAAATACAACATGCGGATTGCCGATGTTAACCCCCACGCCGGCGCTTAAAGGCCCAGCGGCCACATTGATATGATCGGTATCACAGGCCTGGGCCAGGGGTAAATCACGCCAATCGGAACGGGCTGGACCCATATCAACGCTATACAACCCATCATCCAACTTTTCACAATCCAATAAACCCGCGCGGGTTTGAATTATGGCGGAGCTTTGTGCGGACTCTGTCATCACCTGAGAGGCAACACACCGTGCCGCATTGCCACAGGCCCCAGATTCTGTACCGTCAGGATTATAAATGCGCATGCACACATCAGCAATAGGATCAATTGATTGCTCTAAAATAATAAATTGATCACAGCCCACGCCCAAATTGCGGTCACAAATTGCGCGCACGGTTTCAGGCGATAAGGTCAAAGCCTTATCGCGATGATCAATTATAACGAAATCGTTGCCGAGCCCGTGCATTTTTATAAATTCAAGTGTTGTCATAAGTCAATATATGAGCTGCAAACGGCAAAAAGTCTAGTCCCAACAGTATAATGTCCCCATTTACGCCTATTGACCCCCAAGACTTTCGATCAGTTCGAAAATGTCCCGGCGGACCCCTAGATCATCGATGCTGTGAAAGGCGCTCAACAAGCGGAACTTTTCCTGTTGCTCACCAGACCAGGCATGAGGGGTGCCTGCATCCAGTTCAAAGAAGAAATTGAAACTAATGTCCGTAGCCTGGCAGATGCGGATCAGATGAAAAGTATACACACGCTGATGGCCGCGTTCCAATCGCCGGGTTGTGCCGGCGCGAAAACCCGCAATACGATCAAGGTCAATGGCGCTAAACCCAAAAAATGTTCTTAATGACGTGATTCTAATGGGGATTATGGAATCAAAATCAGGCGATTTATCAGTTGATGCCCAGGAATGGTTCATAGTGCAAAGTCTCCAAATTTCAGGCTCGACGTTCGAGCTAAAAATATGCAACAGTTGTATATTGCTTTGGAGGCATTATAGGGGTTGTACACGCACTAGTATACAGATAGATTTAATACACCAATAAAGTGTATTAAGAGCCTGGGAAATGGCATCCTAACGCGCCACACACATTGTATCACATCGGTTTAGTCTTCGCTATTTAGGCACTGGCTATTTTGATCGGCGATGGATTTGACCAATTGAAAGACCCGGCCTCGAACGGCGGGGCTGATAATACGAAAATAATTATGAATCAATTTGATCGATTCCGGTTGCGCCATTGGATCATGTTCGAAAACGCTCGCTGGATTGTCAGACAATGATTTCAATTTGGTACAAGACGGCATGTCCTCATAAAAATAAGAAACATCGACGTCCAAGGCCTTGGCCATTTTGAACAGATTGCTCGCCCCAACGCGGTTGGCCCCATTTTCGTACTTTTGAATTTGCTGGAACGTAACACCAAGAACTTTACCAATTTCTGACTGGCTGATGCGTAGCCCTACCCGGCGCGCTTTAAGCCGCTGTCCAACATGAATATCAATTGGGTCAGGGGCTTCCTTGGGGGGGCGTCTACTCATCGTCATCATTCTCCTACGAGTATATTAGTGTACATTGGGAACATATTTATTTAAATCAAGGGTAGACTGTACAACCGTATACCCCGTCCTGACAACTATCCTTTTGTATAAGTTAGCGAGAAGTGTTGACTCAAACACCCTGGTCGCGTATATAATCGGCTAAATCAGCTACAATGCTGTCCCAATGCGCCCCGTCTTATTGTTATGGGGTACCGTCAGTCCGCGAGTTTCGCGCACCGGCGTGTTTTGCGTATTGCACATGTATTGATTTGATCAAGAGCAACGACCAACGCTATATAGATATTGAGTGAGCGTGAATGTTTGAAGGTTTAACAGAGCGGCTTGGCGATGTATTCGACAAGCTTAAGGGGCGYGGYGCGYTAAAGGAATCGGATGTTACCGATGCCTTGCGCGAAGTCCGTGTTGCYTTRCTTGAAGCYGAYGTTGCGCTCKCTGTCGTTAARGATTTCATYGCCAAGGTCAAGGTTTCYGCCATYGGTGAAGACGTCTTGCGYTCGATCACRCCGGGTCAGATGGTGGTCAAAATTGTCCACGATGAACTGGTTGAAATGCTGGGYGCTGTGCCTGAACCGTTGCGYGTTCAYGGCAATCCRCCCAATGTGGTGATGATGGTGGGSCTRCAAGGRTCMGGYAAAACCACCACCACGGCAAAGATCGCMGCGCGCCTGACGCGTGTAGAYAAGAAAAAAGTRTTRATGGCCTCGTTGGATATCTACCGTCCMGCGGCRCAACAACAGTTGAAGCAACTTGGTGATCAAAACAACTTGGCCACTTTGCCAATCGTTTTTGGWGAACAACCCGTTTCCATCGCCAAGCGYGCCTTAAAAGTCGGMCGCACCGAAGGTTACGAYGTGGTGATCTTGGATACCGCCGGGCGYTTGCATATTGACGATACTTTGATGAACGAAGTRACCCARGTGCGTGAYGCCGTGAMYCCYGGGGAAACCCTGTTGGTRRCSGATGCYATGACGGGCCAGGATTCGGTCAYCATCGCTCAGSAATTTKCAGAAAAAATCGGYATTTCGGGYATCGTCYTAACGCGKATTGAYGGYGATGCACGCGGCGGTGCSGCGTTATCGATGAAGGCCGTCACCGACAAGCCRATTAAATTTTTGGGCGTCGGCGAAAAAATTGATGAACTTGACGTCTTCGATGCGCGCCGCGTGGCGGGCACCATTTTGGGCCAAGGCGACGTGGTCGGGCTGGTYGAACGCGTTTCCMARGTCGTTRAACAAGAAGATGCCGAAAAAGCCGCACAAAAGCTGCTCAAAGGCCTATTTACCCTGGAAGACATGGGTAAACAGTTAGGCCAATTGCGCCAGATGGGCGATATCAAAGGCCTGATGGGCATGATTCCCGGTATCGGCAAGGCTAAAAAAGAACTGGCTGCGGCGAACATTGACGATAAAAAGATTGCTCAACAACAGGCTATCATCCAATCAATGACACCAAAAGAACGGCGCAATTCCAAAATCATAAACGGGTCACGTCGCAAGCGTATCGCGGCTGGGTCTGGAACATCAGTCCAAGAGGTCAACCGCTTGCTGAAACAATTTTTAATGATGAGCAAGATGATGAAACAAGCCGGCAARATGAGYAAAAGTGGTCGGATGCCTGCCGGAATGGGTGGGCCGGGTATGGGAGGCTCGATGCCTCCAATGCCACCTGGCATGCCGCCTTTTAAATAAGGCCGTATTAGAATTTAAGTGAATATTAGATTAATTAAGTAACTGAACCATAGATAAAAGGATAGCGAGAACAATGTCTCTGCGTATTCGACTTTCCCGAGGCGGCGCAAAAAAACGCCCCTACTACCGCATCGTTGTTACGGATAGCCGTAACCCCCGTGATGGCCGCTTTATTGAGCGCGTCGGAACGTATAATCCCATGCTGGCCAAAGATGATGAAAATCGCGTCAACTTAAAAGAAGACCGCATTAAACATTGGATGGGTTTGGGCGCTTTGCCTTCCGACCGCGTTGCTCGTTTCTTGGGCGCTGCTGGTCTGGCTGATAAACCGGCTATTCCAAACCAAACCAAACAGAACAAGCCAAAAGCGAAAGCTCTTGAGCGTATTGCTGAGAAAGAAGCTAAGGCTGCKGAAGCCATCAAAGAAGCTGAAGCYGCAAAAGAAGCCGCTGCGGCTGCTGCSGCTGCTCCTGCTGAAGAGGCYGCKGCTGARGCTTAAWRGCCMAGGTCCAGTCTTYGAAAGRTCYGAATATGGCAACGCACGTGAAAGATGGGCTTATTCCCGTYGGCGTCATTGGCGGSGCGCGCGGRCTTAAGGGTGATCTGCGGGTGAAAAGTTAYACCCAARACCCTAAGTCCATCGGATCGATCGGCRTTCTAACCGACGAAACCGGAACCAAGATCTTCCCSTTGAAGGTCATCGGCCAGCAAAAGGGCGTGGTTTTGGTTCGCATCAAAGGTGTTGAAGACCGCGACGCGGTGGATGCCCTAAAAGGCCAAACGCTCTATGCCGAGCGGGACAGCCTGCCCCAAACGGATGAGGATGAGTTTTACTTTTCCGATCTTAAGGGGCTTGATGTGGAACTGAGTGATGGCTCTGCGTTCGGTCAAGTGGTCGAAGCCGAAGATTTCGGCGGAGGGCCTTTCTTGGATGTGGCCAGTCTCAACCATGGTCAGGTGTTGGTTCCATTTACAAAGGCTTGTGTGCCTGAAGTGGATCTTCCGGGGCGGCGGATTGTCATAGATCCGCCACTCGGTTTGCTTGAGGCCGGCGATCCGGAGCCCCAATGACGGGTAACGGCCAAGCTTCTGGCAAGCCCTGGCAGGCGGTGGCGCTGACGTTGTTCCCCCAAATGTTTCCGGGGTCACTAGGTCAGTCATTGGCGGGACAGTCGTTGGCGGGACAGGCTTTATCTGAGGCTCGGTGGGCCTTGGAATCGGTGGACATTCGTGCGTTTGCAAGCGATAAGCACCGAACCGTAGACGACAGCCCTTGTGGCGGTGGTGCGGGGATGGTGATGCGAGCGGATGTTGTGGATCTTGCGATCTGCGCGACACAACAAAAAACCGGCGATTTGCCGCTGGTGTACATGACCCCTCGGGGTCGTCCGTTAACCCAAAGTCGGGTGCGGGCACTGGCCGAAGGGCCGGGTGTGATCGTGTTGTGCGGTCGCTACGAAGGGGTGGATCAGCGCGTGCTGGATGCTCACGGGGTCGAAGAAATATCGATCGGCGACTATGTGTTGTCGGGCGGTGAGGTTGCGGCTCTGGTTTTGTTTGATGCTTGTGTGCGGTTGCTTCCCGGTGTGATGGGATCAGACGTTTCAGGCGATGAAGAAAGTTTTGAGCAGGGATTGCTAGAATACCCGCTCTATACGCGGCCCGCCGAATGGCAGGGGCGCAAGGTGCCCGATGTTTTAATGTCGGGTCACCACAAAAATATCCGCGCTTGGCGGCGCGAACAGGCCGAGGCAGCAACGAAAGATCGTCGCCCTGACCTGTGGACTGAATATGCTTTGGGCCCTGTCGATAAAGACAAGACTTAAGGCGTTAGAAGATTGAGTTTGAATTTAAAGTTTCGTCGGGTCTGTCCGGCAAACGATTAGAAAAGAAGGACTGAGTGCCATGAACATCATCGAACAGCTTGAAGCAGAACAGATGGGCAAACTCACGGAAGATAAAGCGATCCCAAATTTTGGTTCCGGCGATATCATCCGTGTACAAGTGAAAGTGGTTGAAGGTACGCGTGAGCGTCTTCAGGCATTTGAAGGTGTATGCATCGCCCGTAAAAACGCGGCTTTGAATTCTTCGTTCACCATCCGCAAAATTGCTTCGGGTGAAGGCGTGGAACGTGTATTCCCGCTGTACGGACCAAACGTAGCGGGCATCGAAGTTATTCGGCGCGGCGACGTCCGTCGGGCGAAACTCTACTACCTGCGCGGTTTGACCGGCAAGCGTGCGCGTATCTCTGAAAAAACAGACGGCCATAAGGCGAAGTTGAATTCTGCTGATAAAGCTGTTGCGGCTGCCATTAAGGCGAAACGCGACACAGTAGCAATCGCTAAGAAAGCGGCGGCGGCTGAAGCGAAAGCTAAGGGCGAGTAGGTCTCTCCCTTTTTCGTTTGGTCTCATTTCGGTTGAGCCGCCTGGTTTATATCAGGCGGCTCTGCGGCGTGAATTGTGCGGCTGACTTTAGACCACGGATTATGTGCGCTGACTTTGTGGCGCTGGCTTGAAATATATGCGGAGGCGAGATGTCTACTCCTAAGACTCTGTTTGATAAAATCTGGGATGCCCACCTGGTTGATGTTCAAGATGACGGCACCTGTCTCCTCTACATAGACCGTCACCTGGTTCACGAAGTGACCAGCCCGCAGGCTTTTGAAGGCCTGCGCACAGCTGATCGAAAAGTGCGCAGGCCCGAAGCAACGCTGGCCGTGGCGGATCACAATGTACCGACCTCGCTGCGTAAGGCAAATTTTTCCACCAGCGACATCGATAACGATGAATCCCGTCTGCAAGTTGAAACGTTGGAACGTAACGTCAAGGAATTTGGCGTGCCGTACCTRTCTTTGACCGATGYBCGYCARGGCATYGTSCAYATYRTCNRKWMYKGARCAGGGCTTTACCCTTCCCGGCGCGACCATCGTGTGCGGTGACAGCCATACCGCCACCCATGGCGCATTTGGGGCGTTGGCCTTTGGCATCGGCACGTCTGAGGTCGAACACGTTCTGGCGACCCAAACGTTGGTGCAAAAACCAGCCAAAAACATGCTGATTAAGGTCATCGGAACCTTGCCCAAAAATTGTGGTGCCAAAGACTTGGTTTTGGCGATTATTGGCAAATTAGGGACCGCAGGCGGAACCGGATATGTGGTTGAATATGCCGGTGAAGCCATAGAATCCTTGTCTATGGAAGGCCGTATGACGGTTTGTAATATGACGATCGAAGCCGGCGCCCGCGCGGGTCTCATCGCCCCTGACCAAACCACATTCGATTACCTTCAAGGCCGCCCTTTGGTGCCCAAAGCAGGKGCATGGGAACAAGCGRTTGCCTATTGGAAGACRCTGAAGRCCGAYCCAGAGGCGAAGTAYGATGAGGTYMTGGAGMTCGACATCAGYGCCCTRSTCCCSCAAATCACYTGGGGCACCAGTCCTGAAAMCGTCCTCCCCATYGATGGYAACGTGCCAGACCCGGCRCATGAGCCRAAYGCCGAAAAGAAAGCCGAGATTGAACGCGCGTTGGCTTATATGGACCTAAAAGCCGGACAACCCATTGAAGGTGTAAAGATCAATAAGGTCTTTATCGGTTCGTGCACCAACGGACGCATTGAAGATTTCCGTGAAGCAGCCCGCACGGTCAATGGCCACAAGGTCGCTGATGGGGTTCGTGCCTTGTGCGTGCCCGGATCGGGGATGGTCAAAGACCAAGCCGAATCCGAAGGTTTGGACAAAATCTTTATGGATGCCGGGTTTGAATGGCGTGAACCGGGCTGTTCCATGTGCTTGGCGATGAACGATGATCGCTTGGCTCCGGGTGAACGGTGCGCTTCGACATCCAATCGTAATTTTGAAGGTCGTCAAGGCAAAGGCTCGCGCACCCATCTGGTCAGCCCATCAATGGCGGTTGCCGCCGCCATCGCCGGCCACTTGGCTGATGTCCGTAAGTTGAAAGACGCTGAATAATGGAAAAGTTTGAAATGCTCACGGGGGTTGCGGCTCCTATGCCTATCCGCAATATCGATACCGACATGATTATTCCCAAGCAGTTCTTAAAGACCATCAAACGCGACGGCCTGGGCGTGCATTTATTTGATGAAATGCGCTATCTTGATGATGGCTCGGAAAACCCGGATTTTGTTTTAAATAAAGCTGCGTATCGCACAGCTAAAATCATTGTCGCCTCCGACAACTTTGGGTGTGGCTCGTCGCGTGAACATGCCCCCTGGGCGTTGAAAGACTTTGGCATCACGGTGATTATATCGACCAGCTTTGCCGATATTTTTTATAACAACTGCTTTAAAAACGGCATGCTGCCCATTCGCGTTGATGAAGACACGCTAGCTAAATTGATGGACGATGCGGATCGTGGGCAAAATGCGACCCTGACCATTGATCTGGTTGCACAGACCATATCCGGCCCCGACGGCGGGACCGTGTCTTTTGAAATTGATCCATTTCGTAAACGGTGCTTGTTGGAAGGCCTTGACGATATTGGCTTGACCCTTAAAAAGGCGGACAAGATTGCCACATACGAAGCCAAACAAAAATCCAGCCAACCCTGGCTCTGATAAAGGGACTTGCCCGTGTCTACACCCAAAAATATCCTTATGCTTGCCGGCGATGGCATTGGTCCCGAAGTCATGGGCGAAGTCAAACGCGTCATGGACTGGATGAACGATAAGTACGACTCAAGCTTTGTCATCGAAGAAGATTTGGTGGGTGGCGCTTGCTACGATGTGCACGGTGTGGCTTTGACCGATGAAACTTTGGCTAAGGCTCATGGGGCCGATGCGGTGCTGTTGGGTGCCGTTGGCGGTCCCAAGTGGGACGATGTCGCCCGGGAACATCGCCCCGAAGCGGGTCTGCTAAAATTGCGCAAAGAAATGGATTTGTTTGCCAATCTGCGTCCGGCTTTGGTGTTTGATGCCCTGATTGATGCCTCAACCTTAAAACCCGAAGTGGTGCGCGGCCTTGATATAATGATCGTGCGCGAACTCACGGCGGGTGTTTATTTTGGTCAGCCGCGCGGCGAAGACATTCGTGACGGCGTGGCCTATGGCTTTGATACACAAATTTATTCTGAACCTGAAATCGACCGGGTGGCTAGGGTCGCTTTTGATTTGGCAAAAAAACGCACGGGTAAGGTGGTCAGTGTCGAAAAAGCCAATGTCATGGAATCGGGCGTATTCTGGCGTCGGGTCGTCAGCAAACTACACGCTGCAGAATATAGCGATATCGAACTTAGCCACATGTACGCGGATAATTGTTGCATGCAGTTGGTCCGTTGGCCTGGTCAGTTTGATGTGATCGTGACCGATAATTTGTTTGGTGATATCTTGTCTGATTGTGCGGCGATGTTGACCGGGTCATTGGGCATGTTGCCGTCGGCAAGCTTGGGGTCCAAAGACCCCGTGACGGGCAAAATACCCGCCATGTACGAACCTGTGCATGGCTCTGCCCCCGATATTGCCGGGCAAGGCAAAGCCAACCCCTTGGCCAGCATCCTCAGCTATTCAATGATGCTTCGGTATAGCTTTGATATGGGAACAGCCGCCGATAAGCTTGACCAAGCCGTGCAAAATGTTCTGGCACACGGTCTGCGCACCGCCGATATCATGTCCAAAGGCATGCACGAACTCAGCACCCGCGCCATGGGCGAAGCGGTTCTTGTCGAATTGGAAAAATTGGGATAAGGCCCACAATGCCTTGCCATTTGCGCCTTGAACGCGTAAAAATGCGTCAGATATTTTAAGGACGTGATATGAGCCAAGCTTTAGCAATTTGTGAAGGTTACGCGGCTCACCACGATATTGCGTGTGGGCAACACGGCCTTATGATAATAACCGCTAAAATAACCAAGATAAAGACCTGCTGTTAGCGGGTGTTTGGTGAGGCTTTAAAATGCAACCAGGCCCACGGACAGCACCGTGGGCCTTGGTTTTTGCGGCCCCCGATATTGGTCCTTCAATTTAAGGAGACGAAAAATGACGTTTAAAGTTGCCGTCGTGGGTGCCACGGGGAATGTGGGCCGTGAAATCCTGAAAACCATGGTGGAACGTAAATTCCCGATTTCGGAAGTGGTGGCTTTGGCMTCRCACCGTTCGRTCGGACAAGAAGTCTCCTATGGCGACGATGTGACCTTGAAGTGCCAAGACYTAGAAACCTATGACTTCAAAGGCACGGATATCGTATTGTCCAGCCCCGGKGCATCCGTGTCMGCRAAATTTGCSCCCATCGCCGTCGCCGCTGGTGCMGTGGTGRTCGATAATACATCRCACTTTCGCATGGACCCCGATGTGCCGTTGGTGATCCCCGAAGTGAACCCACAGGCCATTGCGGGTTATACCAAGCGTGGCATTATCGCCAATCCTAATTGTTCGACCATGCAAATGTTAGTCGCATTGAAACCGTTSYAMKWYKKRKSRAWAMWCAAGNGYKWKGWGGKSKYKRYYYWWMAGKSSGKRWCKRRMRKRKKWAARRMCSSCATGNSAYKRRYYKTTCAACCAAACCAAGGGCGTCTATGTGAACCAACCTGCGGAACAACACCGTAAAATTTTCACCAAGCAGATTGCGTTTAACGTGATTCCGCATATTGATTCGTTTATGGACGATGGGCAAACCAAGGAAGAATGGAAAATGGTGGCCGAAACCGCCAAAATCCTTGATCCCAGCATTAAGGTCTGTGCGTCTTGCGTGCGCGTGCCCGTATTTATCGGCCACGCGGAAATGATCAACGTGGAATTTGACAATCCGATTGATGAAGAAAAAGCCCGTGATGTGCTGCGCAATGCTCCGGGCATTACCGTTATCGACCATCGTAATGACGAAGGCTATGTGACCCCAGCGGAATGTGCCGGTGAAGATGCGGTATTTGTGTCGCGTATTCGCAAAGACCACAGCGTTAAAAATGGTCTGAATTTTTGGTGTGTGGCTGACAACCTACGTAAGGGGGCCGCTTTAAACGCCGTCCAAATTGCCGAAATCTTGGCTAATGACTATTTGCGTAAGCCGCTCGCAGGAAAAGCACTTTGACCGGACCCAAATAAAACTGCCCCAATATTTTGGGGCGGTTTTTTTCCTTGTTTTCGGGTTGCCAAGTAACCGGATCGGATGCATAGTTTCATTCTGAATTTTACTGACCCCCTAAGGACAGAATTCGAATGGCTGAAGATAACAGACCTCTTTCCCCCCATTTGCAGGTATATCGCCCTCAAATAACATCGGTTTTGTCGATCACCCACCGTTTGACGGGTGTGGTCTTGGCGATGGCGGCCGTATTGATGACCTATTGGCTGGCTTCGGCCGCATATGGCCCCGAATCCTTTGCCCGCGCCCAGGCTTTTATGGAATCGTGGTTTGGTCGCTTGATTCTGTTTGGCTTCACATTTTCATTGTTTTTCCACATGTGCAACGGTATCCGCCATCTGGGCTGGGACTTGGGTTGGGGCTTTGACTTGGTCAAATTGCGCATCACTGGCATGCTGGTGGTTATTTTGGCCTTTGCCTTAACCGTGTTGTCTTGGGTGTTGGCCTATAGCCACGTCGGAAAGTTGTAAGGAGGCGAATATCATGAGCAATACGCCACATCATAGTCGCCAACTAAGATCAAAATTGGGTCGGGTGCGGGGCTTAGGCTCGTCACACGAAGGCGTCCACCATTGGTGGGCGCAGCGCATGAGCGCGATGGCTCTTTTACCATTGTCCCTCTGGACCGTATACTCGCTGATTTACCTGACAGGGTCTGATTATGTAGCTTTTCACGCCTGGGTCAAAGAATTCGGCAACTCAGTTTTTTTGATGTTATTTTTGGTGGCGATGTTCCACCATGCCCAATTGGGTTTGCAGGTGGTGGTCGAAGATTATGTACACAACGAGCTTTGGAAAATGGGCCTTTTGTTGTGCGTTAAATATGGTGCGGTTCTCTTTTGCGCATCGGGCATTTTTGCCGTTTTGAAAATTTCTCTCGCAGGGTGACCGGAATTAAATTATGAGCGAAGCATATCCTATTACCGATCACACATATGATTGCGTGGTTATTGGCGCTGGCGGTGCAGGTTTGCGCGCCACGTTTGGTATGACCAAGGTAGGTTTAAAAACCGCCTGTATCACCAAGGTCTTCCCCACCCGCAGTCACACAGTCGCGGCCCAAGGGGGAATCGGAGCCGCGCTGGGCAACATGGATGAAGACAACTGGAAATGGCACATGTACGACACCGTAAAAGGGTCGGACTGGTTGGGCGATCAAGATGCCATTGAATACATGTGCAAAAATGCGGAAGCCGCTGTGCATGAACTTGAACACTTTGGTGTGCCGTTTTCGCGCAATGAAGATGGTAAAATTTACCAACGGCCCTTTGGCGGCCACATGAAAAACTTTGGCGAAACGCCTGTGCCGCGCGCGTGTGCGGCAGCCGATCGAACTGGCCACGCCATTTTACACACCCTTTATCAGCAATGCATGCGCCACGATGCGGAATTTTTTGTCGAATTCATCGCCCTTGATCTGATCATGGATGAAGACGGTGAATGTCGGGGCGTGATGGCTTGGAACCTTGAAGATGGCACCATCCATCGCTTTCGGGCGCAAAAGACCATTATTGCGTCCGGTGGTTATGGCCGTACTTATTTTTCCTGTACCTCTGCACACACCTGCACTGGCGACGGTCATGGTATGATCGCGCGCGCGGGAWTWSCGYTRCARGACATGGAATTYKTKCAGTTTCACCCCACYGGMATTKMYGGYRMSGGMRTGTTGATYACYGAAGGTGCRCGYGGYGARGGYGGYTATCTSRYSAATRMRRATGGYGAACGKTTTATGGARCGYTATGCSCCWAAYGCCAARGAYCTGGCCAGCCGTGACGTGGTCAGTCGCGCTATGACGGTCGAAATTTTAGAAGGCCGAGGGGTTGGCGAAAATAAAGATCACATCAATTTGCATCTMGAACACTTAGGCCCAGAAATGTTGGCCGAAMGATTGCCGGGTATTTCAGAAAGYTCGAAGGTGTTCGCCGGCGTGGATTTGACTCGCGAACCCATCCCGGTCATTCCGACGGCGCATTACAACATGGGCGGCATCCCCACCAACATTCACGGTGAAGTTTTGCGACCCACGGCAGATGATTCCGAAGCCGTTTGTCCGGGCTTGATGGCCATCGGCGAGGCCGCTTGCGTGTCGGTTCACGGGGCCAATCGTCTTGGCACTAACTCGTTGTTAGACATTGTGGTATTTGGGCGCGCAGCAGCYATTCGSGCTCATGATACCTTRAAGGCYGGTGCCGAACAAAAACCCTTRCCYCAAAACAGCGGTGAYAAGGCCCTGGACCGYTTTGATCGWGTSCGCCATGCTGCTGGTTCYAAACCAACCGCCGTTATTCGCRRTGAAATGCAGCACACCATGCAAAACAACGTCGCRGTGTTTAGRGATGAKGMAATTCTCACCAAAGGMCGCGACAGCATTGACCGTATAAAAGCCAGCCAAGCTGAYATTGGAATTTCCGATCGCTCACTGATTTGGAATTCCGATTTGGTTGAAGCTATGGAGCTGGAAAACCTGCTGACGTGTGCTCAGGCCACGGTGCATGGGGCATTGAACCGCACGGAAAGCCGGGGGGCCCACGCGCGGGATGATTTTCCAGATCGCAATGATGATGAATGGATGAAACATACCGTGACGTGGCAACAGCCTGACAATTCGGTGAACATCACGTATCGCCCCGTGCACAGCTGGACATTAACGGACGAAGTCGAATACATCGTTCCAAAAGCTCGTGTGTATTAGGGAAAGAGGATAAAGCGATGGTCGAATTTAGCCTTCCAAAAAATTCCAAAGTCATGCGCGGCAAAGATTACAAGGCTGCCGCCGGAGCAAAGCGCGTTAAGCAGTTTCAAGTTTATCGCTATGACCCGGATGGCGAAAATAACCCGCGCCTAGATTCCTATGAGGTCGATCTCGACCAATGCGGTCCCATGGTTTTAGATGCCTTAATCAAAATTAAATCAGAAATCGATTCTACGCTAACCTTTCGGCGTTCGTGCCGCGAAGGCGTGTGCGGGTCTTGCGCGTTCAATATTGATGGCGTGAATACACTGGCCTGTACCAAACCCATTCTTTCGATCAACGGCACCATCAAAATTTATCCATTACCGCATATGCCGGTCATCAAGGACTTAGTCCCCGACTTAAGTGTKCCCTACGCCCAATATGCTTCGATTGARCCATGGCTGAAATCMGATACACCAGCMCCCACCGCAGAACGTYTGCAAAGCGTTSAAGAACGCCGCGAACTYGATGGYATGTGGGAATGCATMTTRTGTTTTTGCTGYCARACMAGTTGCCCTAGCTATTGGTGGAACGGTGATCGCTATTTAGGCCCCGCCGTGTTGTTACAAGCCTATCGGTGGATTGCRGACAGCCGCGACGAAGCTTCTGGTGAGCGTTTGGACAATGTCGATGATCCTTTTCGGCTGTACCGTTGCCACACCATCATGAACTGCACCAACACCTGTCCTAAAAATTTAAACCCGGGCAAAGCCATCGCGGAGATCAAGCATTTACTGTTGAAACGTAAGTAGATTAATTTAATGGATGATGAAATAACGCGTGATGTTGACGTTTCTCTTTTAACCCCGGTCCAGGAAAAGCATGCCCGGATGCCGTTAAAGCGGATTGTGGCGTTCATCATCACGGCAGGAATATTCATCACTTCGCTGCTGTTTTACAGCCTGATCACGGGCCAGCGCATGTCCAAACGCTATACCCCGGTGATCGAAGCCGCCATGAAAATCAAATTAGAAGCCACCACCGGGTACTTATGGTTTGAAGAAGTGCTGCTCAAAGACCACGCAGAAAACATGACGAACGTTAAATCCCACTTTGCGCAAGCAGATTGGTACGCAAAAGCCATGCTAGAAGGCGGCAGTAATACCAAAAGCACCTTGATCGCCCTAGACGATGCAAAACTACGGGGACACATTGAGGACCTACGCTTACGTTTGGATAGCTTTTCAAAGCTGATAGACCTGCGCTGGCAGGCGCATAATATGTCTAAACCGGAAATCTCATATAACGGTGAATTTAAGCAAGCTTTTATGGAATTGATCGTACAAGCCGATCATGTGGAAACGCGTCTACAAAATTTGTTGATCAAAGAACAAGCCACCTTCAAAAACACTCATATAATTTTGGCGCTGATGGTCGTGGTCACGACCTTGATCGTCTGCTACCTTTTTGTCGGTTATGGCCGAATGCAAAATAAAAACCTGAATGAATTGCAGCTTGAAGTCGAAGATCGTAAAAAGGCTGAGGAAATTTTACGCTTACAAGCCACCACAGATCATTTGACCGGTCTGCACAATCGCCGCCACTTAACCGAGGTTCTGCAAGACGAAGCTTTGCGGACCAAACGTCAACGCAACCCGTATAGCGTGGTGCTCTTCGATATCGACTACTTTAAATCCATCAACGACACTCATGGTCATGACACCGGAGACTTGGTCCTGCAAGCCGTTGCCACCATCACCGTCGCCCATTTGCGCGAAGTGGATGTTTTAGCACGGTGGGGTGGTGAGGAGTTTTTGATGCTATTGCGCGATACGGATTTAAACGGCGCGACCCARGTSGCGGAAAAAAGCCGYGCCGTTCTYGCGGCATACGAYTTTGGKGATGCRGAACAAGTSACCGCCAGCTTTGGTGTGGTGCAGTACCTGGAAGGCGAAAGCATACGCGACCTGGTCCACCGCGCGGATGAAGCCCTTTATTCCGCCAAAGCCGCGGGCCGTAACAAGGTGTGTGTGGGCTAAGGCTGGGTTTTGTAGAATGTCTCTTCCGCATAAAAAAATTGCACCGCCCCTTTTTCTATGGGCCTTTTAAAATGAATCAGGTTGTTCTCTTTTCCATTGGGATTTTAATGGTGATCTTGGGGGTCATGTTTGTTTTCCCAGGTTGCGTGGATCTTTTCAACAATAACCCAGACTGGAAAGCGTTCGCCATTTCATCGGGTATCGCCATATTTTTAGGCGTGATGCTTATGCTCATGACGTGGGGGCACACCTTTTGTTTGGGGCGTAGCGAAGGCTATTTCTTGACGGTGGGCAGTTGGGTTTCCATATCACTTATTGCGGCTTTACCCTTTTGGATTTCAAGCCARGASATCTCGTTTACGGATGCGGTCTTTGAAKCTGTGTCCGGCCTGACGACGACAGGCTCGACMATTTTCACAGGCYTAGATTCGATGGCTCCCGGATTGCTGTTATGGCGCGCGATACTGCAATGGATTGGCGGTATTGGGATTATTGTGATGGCCGTTACGTTGCTGCCCTTTTTACGTGTTGGCGGCATGCAGCTTTACCGCCTGGAAACATCGGACCTTTATGACAAAATTACCCCCCGTATCGCCGGTGTATGTTTGCGTATCGTGGGGGTTTACATGTTGCTCAGTGTCGCTTGTTTGGTGACGTACTGGGCTTTGGGAATGACCTTATTTGAAGCGTTGATCCACGCCATGACKACCATATCGACGGGCGGATTTTCGACGTCCGATCAGTCCTTAGGGTATTTTARAGAACCAACCATAGAATGGGCCGCCATCGTCTTTATGCTTGCGGGAAGTCTGCCTTTTACCGTGTACATCCGATTCCTATCCGATTTCAAGATGAAGGCTTTTACACAAGATAGTCAGACCGTCCCATTTCTTCTGTATACATCCGCATTTATCGTTTTGTGCACCACGTATCTCAGCTTGCATCAGTCSGGCTTATTTTCAGATCATTTACGGATGGCCGCCTTTAGCGTGGTCTCSATAATCACCACGACGGGTTTTGCCAGTGGTGATTATCTAAGCTGGGGCGTGGGTATTGCGATCATTTTCTTTTTCATCACAATGCTGGGGGGGTGCGCGGGTTCGACTGCTGGTGGATTGAAAACCTTTCGATTGTTGGCCTTATACAAAGGCGCCATGAATCAAAGGTTGTTGTTGCAATATCCTCGGGGTCTATTTAATAGCCAACTGGGCAATCGACACATAAGCCCTGAAGGCATGATGTCAGTTTATGTGTTCTTCTTTGTGATGATTACGGTGTTGGCCCTCATTACGATTGCCTTATCTTTGACGGGCTTAGATTTCACAACCAGTATAAGTGCCGCCATTACATCAATCGCGAATGTTGGGCCGGGACTGGGGCA
>JAESSB010000001.1 GCA_016764335.1 Magnetovibrio sp. | reverse complement strand
GGTGGAGTCATACCGGTTTGCAGGCGCGGCCGTGGCGGATAGGCCCGGGCCACTTCAACAGTCGTCGACGGTGAAGCTTCGCCGGGAACGGATTCAAACATGGGCGATGGTGCGGGTGCTGACGCAGCCGTGTTCAACCCCGGAAAATTCACGACATTTTGACACCCCGTAACCAACACCAAGGTCACCGCGAGAACCACGCCCCGACAGGCGTTGTGAATATTAAAATTTACCATGCGCGTCATCTGCCCCTGGAGCCTTCACAAAAACCTGTTACCTTATAGTCACGAAAGCAGCCTAACGGGAGCCCGCCCATGAGTAAACCGCCAGATCCATCAAAAGAAAAGAAAAAACGCGCGTGGAGACGCGGGCGATGGGCCGAATATTTAGCGCGCATCGTCCTGATCGCCTTAGGCCACCGTATATTAGCCTGCAATTATAAAACAAAGGTCGGCGAAATTGACCTGATTACGCTTAAACGAAATCGTATTGGATTCGTCGAAGTCAAAGCCCGCAACACCCGCCATGAGGCCGCCGAAGCGATTTCTTCATACCAACAAGCACGCATCGAACGGACCGCCGAACATTTCATGGCCCACAAAACGCACTTGCAAAATTGCGACATGCAGTTCGATGTGGTGATGGTAACGGGGCCTTTCACACTCTATATCCTTTATGATGCTTGGCGACCTTGCTAGAGTCCAGAACCAAGTGCAACACTCAGCTATGCTGGGGATGCAATGGAAAACCTTTATAATCACATCGAACTGAATGAGAGATGTGAGATATACCGTCTGCATGCAGACGGTATATCTCGTCGCCGGATCGTCGCCTATTTGGACCGATCTCCGTCAACAATTGGCCCCGAACTTAAACGGAATACTCTGGGCGAGAAAAGCGTTTACAAACCTGCCATAGCCGACCATATGGCGATGGCGCGCCAAACGGCAAAGTTCTAAATTGAGCGCCGGAGCCAGCTTAAAACCTATGTCTTGGATCGTCTTGCAATGGAACTGACCCCAGAACAAATTTCTGGCCGGCTCACGCCATAGCGCTTCTTCTCAAGATTAAATATCCCGAGGGGTTGGCTGGAACAATCAGAACATAAAGTCAGCGCGGACGCCTTCACGCGCCTTCGTCCCTTAGGACCTCTTCTGGGGCAAAGCCCCAAGGGAGGGAAACATCGTTTCCAGGAGCCATTTCCGCTCCAAGCCTCCTTTTGTGATCCACATTCGCCATGGCAACGGGGATCAATCGAAAATGCCAATGATGTCCTGAGAAGGTCGTTGCCATGCAAAATGCACATCAACCATTTTACAGATCAAGACATCAATGACATCATGTGGACGTACAACACAACACCGCGAAAATGCCTCGGGGTTTATACACCCCTGGAAGCCTTCGTTAAATCAATGGGTGATGCACTTGAAATTTGAATCCAGCCTTGACGTAATGAGGTGTTAACCCCCTTGCGCTACACTACGCGGCAACACCAATTGTATAAGATGAATTTATATGTTTCGCAAAAGCCCTCTTCTCTGCGCTGCCACCGTGTTAATTTTGCTTGGCGTGCAAGCGTGTGGCCCGTTGAGCTTTGTGCTTGGCGCGGGGGCCGCCACCGGTATTGCCGCATACCAAGAGCGCGGCGTTGATGGTGTCGCCCGCGATTTGCGCACATCCTCGCAGGTCTTCGACCTATTTGCTCGAACCGATCATCTTTTATTGACCAATATCGGCGTAGAGGTCTATGAAGGCCGGGTGTTACTGACCGGCCAAGTCGAAACTGAAACCATGCGCGCCGAAGCGGTGCGTTTGGCCTGGACCGCCAATGGCACTCTAGACGTGCTCAACGAAATTCATGTCACCCAACTGGGCGGAATCTTAGACACCGCACACGACGTTTGGATCACGGCCCAACTTTCAACCAGGCTGACCTTCGACAAGCGAGTCTTCGCCATTAATTACGCAATCGAAACAGTTGGAGGTATCGTGTATTTAATCGGCATTGCGCAAAATCAAGATGAGCTAGACCGCGTGATCAACCAGGCCCGCGCCATCCCCTATGTGCTTCACATCATCAACCATGTACGGATCAAAGACCCGTTAAGCAGCCCCCCTGCTTCCGCCGTCCAACCAACAAAAGGCGTCTTAAATTGAGCCTCACCACTGAGCTTCGGGCAATTGGTCGGCAAAATGCCGATGAGCTTAATATGCTGGATGCTGCGCTGGGTTTGGCACGTTGGTCAGAGCCAGCCTTGGATATTTCACCCTATAAACGCCATGTCCAGACGCTCATTCAAGCTGCCCAAGACTATATCGGGAAAGATTTTGATGATGCCCACATCGCCATAGAAGCGGTGCGGCAAGTCATCGCCAAACGGTTTGGTTACGCAACCAAAACATTTGGGGATACGCCTCAGGATCTGCTCAATCTTGCGCGGGTCATTGAACGGCGGCGGGGAGGCGCTTGGATCTTATGCCTCTTGTATGCCCATGTGTTGGAACACTTAGGTCAGCAGGTCGATATTGTTGATTTTCCGGCTCGGCCCTTGGTGCGCGTGCGGTGTCAGCATGAACATATTATTTTAGACCCCCTGAACGCGGCTAAACCGCTCAGCGCTTCACAGCTGCGGCCAATGTTTAAAGACGATCAGAACTTTTCGCCATTTGCCATAAAAACATTAGACAAGCGGCAGGTCTTGGTCCAACTTCTTGATCTGCAAAAACTTGATGGGTTGCGCCACAACGCCCCCGAAGCGGCTATTTCTATATTAGAGGCCAGCGTTTTAATCGCACCGCTTGAGCCTCAGTTGTGGCATCAATTGGGTCTTTTGCATGCTCACCTTGACCATGTTCAAGAATCCATCGCCGCCTTAAAGTGTTTTTTAGATTTGCCAGGACGTGCAGAATTTCGCTATAGCGCAACTCAATTAATACAACAGCTACAATCTTCCAAGGATACATAAACCCCATGAGCCTCAAAGTCGCCCTGCAAATGGACCCCATTGAAGACGTCAATATCGCCGCTGACAGCACATTTGTCATCGCCATGGAGGCACAACGGCGCGGGTTTGAGCTGTTTCATTACCACCCCGATAACTTAATGTGTGAGGACGGCAAGGTTATGGCACGGGCCAGACCCTTGACCCTGCGCGCCGAACACGGCAATCACTTCACCGTGGGTGCATCAAAACTGATGGATCTCAGCACCATGGATGTGGTGTGGCTTCGGCAAGATCCGCCGTTTGATATGTCTTACCTGACCACCACGTATTTGTTGGACTTGATTCACCCCAAAACCTTGGTTGTGAACAATCCCACCGAAGTCCGCAACAATCCAGAAAAGCTCTATATTTCAAAATTTCCAGACTTGGTCCCGCCAACTCTGGTCACCCGCGACACAGCAGCGATCCAATCCTTTCGCGCCAAGCATCACGATATCATCGTCAAACCATTGTATGGCAATGGCGGATGGGGCGTGTTTCACATCAAACCTGATGATGAAAACCTCAGCACTTTGTTAGAAATGCATATGGCAGCATCCCGCGAACCGCTTATGATCCAAGCTTATTTGCCCGCCGTACGCCAAGGCGATAAGCGCATTATCTTAATTGACGGTGAAGCCGTGGGGGCCATTAACCGTATTCCCCTGGATGGTGAAGCCCGGTCCAACATGCACGCCGGGGGTATCGCCGAGGCCTGTCAACTGACCGACCGCGACCGCGAAATCTGTCACGCTATCGGCCCCGACCTCAAAGCACGTGGTCTTATCTTTGCCGGCATAGACGTGATCGGCGGATTTCTGACCGAAATCAACGTAACCTCGCCCACCGGCCTGCAAGAAATCCGCAACTTCGATGGTATCGCCCTAGAAGGAAAAATTTGGGATGCTATCGAAGCGCGGTTGCGGGCTTAAAATTCTCCACGAAGGCCAATCACTGGATATTATGATGAGGTTGCGGCGCAAATTTTGATCTCCGCACCTTTTTCGCTTGTAAAATCGCATCATCAATAGCGTAGGCGATAAAAAATTGCTCCTCGCGCTCGGCCTCATCTTTTAAAAATTTTAGGGACTCAATTAATGAATTGAGGACTTTGACTTCTTTTTTATCCATGTACTCTGGTAAAAAATCACAAATCATGCCGCGATGTCTCCCATTAACCAAGATTGATCCAAGACCGGTCCACTGATGCGGCATCGTTGCTGTAAATTTTGTAAGGCAGCGGTCGAAACTTTTGAACATTCCCCGACGATTTTGCCGCTGACGTCATCCAAAACCGGGCCCAAGCGTTGCAAATTCCAACCCGCACGTTTCATAATAATTTCAATACGACGATCTGAAACCGAGATCAAATTGCGCGCGCCCACGGCCATGCCAAATTCCATCAAGCAACACCACAAAGCCCCTGGGATTTCTTTGGCCGATAGTCCAGCCACATCGTTTAAACGATCTTTGCGATGATCCACGGCCAAGCGGGTGACTTCCCAAACGCGCGGATCACGTGGCGGGTTACCATTAGCCAAGGCGGGAAAGACATCTGCCAATAAACTTGGGGCATAGGTCGGCAACATGCGGGCGCTGGCAACAACTTGACCCCGACGATTTTCCAAAACCAAAAAAATCGCTGCATCGTGATCAAATTGATCTTTTTCGCCTTCGTCATCTGTGTTGAGTTCCCAACCTAAACGGTCGACAAAAATTTCTTGGCGAAACTTAAACATCGCTGACAAGCTTTTTTGATCTGCATAGCTATTAAGTGTGAGTGCTTGAAACATGATTTTTCTTCCCTTCATTTGATGAAGAGTAGAAAACCACGGGATTGGAAATGTGTATCCCCTAAGGAATTAGGGGAAGACCTTAGTCGGCGTGGATCAAGCCTTTATAAATGGCTTTAACCACGGCTTCGGCACGGGAGGCCGCGCCAAGTTTTTTCTTTGCATTTTCAACGTAGTAAATGACCGTCGTTTCCCCTATACCTAAAATTTCAGCAATTTCCCAGGCCGTTTTACCCTTGGCCGCCCACCGCAAAACATCACGTTCGCGCGGCGTAATTGGGCTCTTGATTGTTTTTGTTGCCTGTTCAACCAAAATGCCACCAGCTGCTTGATGGTAATACATCGCCATAAGGTGTGCGGTGAAACGATGTTCGGCGATGGTCTTATCCGCCTCTTTTGGTGAACCATCGGCAACGAGCGTTAATTGCGCAAATTCTCCGGCGTGACCATGAATTGGAATCGACAACCCATTGCGAATTTTAAAATCGTACGCTTCCGAAAAAAAGCGTTTCGTTTTTTGATCTTCAAGGCGGGAGGGATTGAATTCTTCACCCCAACTGAATGGCACAAGGTTTTTTGGGCCTTTACCAATCACAGGGTCTAGGGACGTATAATTTTTACGAATATAGCGTTTAACCCATTCTTCGGGATACGTGGTTACGGCAACGGGTAAATCCATGCCAACGCCCACCACCTTCACCATGTGGTAGGAAAATGCGCGAAATCCTAATTTTTGGGATGAAGCGTCAAAGATATCGCGCAGGCCCTCCTGATCGGTGGTGCCCTTCAAACGTTCAATAAATGTTTCTATTGCGGCGTTGACCAGCTGCAACTCAGCACCCCCCTGGCAAAATTTCGACCATATCTTTTATCTGACCTTATGCCACCCAAAAATTGTATAGCGATTTTTGATACACTTCCAGCCTTTATTTATATAATTTTCCTTAATACGTTTTTATATATATATAATTCAAGTAAAGATTGTTATGCAGAGCGTGAATGCCTTGCCTTTGATCCATTTTCTATCGCAATGTTCGGGTTCGTCATCGATCACAACACTGAAATAAGCACCCTTGTTTTGCTGGATATTAAGGTCTTATAAATACGCGTCCTTAAAAGGACCGCTCATCTATTGTCCAGAACACGGAGCTAATATACATGTTTCAACCTTCACAATTCGCCGAACATAGAATTGAGGTCATGCATGACCTGATCCGCAATCATGCCTTAGCCACTTTGATAAGCTCTGGTCAGAACGGCTTAACGGCGAACCATTTGCCCTTGGTTCTTCATCCAGGTGACGGCAAACACGGTCTTTTGCGCGGCCATATAGCCAAGGTAAATCCAATATGGAAAGATTTTGATGCATCCGTTGAAAGGCTGGTCATATTCCAGGGGCCACAGCATTACGTGAGTCCGTCATGGTATCCCTCAAAGCAAGAGCAGGACAAAGCTGTCCCGACGTGGAATTATGCCGTTGTTCACGCGCACGCGTCATTGACCGTAACGGACGATGCCGACTGGCTTTTAAAACATGTCCAGACTTTGACAGCACAGCATGAAGCCGGGCGTAAGAAACCGTGGGCGGTGGACGATGCACCACAGGACTATATAGATCAATTGATCAAAGGCATCATCGGCCTTGAACTCCACATTACCCGCCTATACGGCACATGGAAGGTCAGCCAAAACCGATCCGAACAAGATCGAAATGGCATTGTTCAAGGCCTGATCGACGAAGACACAACGGTTGCAACACAAATGGCAAATTTAGTTTCAGCCTCGTAAGTTACGACTAGTCTTTCAGGGAAGCCTTCAGCATGACGTTCAGATATCTTTTGCCCAGCGCATGCCGCTAAAACTGCTTGACCCCTGATTTCAGCGCGATGCTGATGTATGGCGGTTCAAGTTTTTCTTTAAAATGTCTATCGTTATCGACTGAACTTGATGATGATCCACATGTAAACGCTTGGTCCTCTAAAATAATCATAAACCCCCCTGTTCGCGCACCTCTCATACCTTTACACTCATTCAGCATCTTAATTAAAGGGGGAATCACCTATGGTCGCGCGTATTAAAACGGCTGCCTTTCAGGGCGTAGACGTTAGACCCGTGGATGTTCAGGTGCATATTGCCTCTGGCCTTCCAGCTTTTACCATTGTTGGTTTACCCAATAAGGCCGTATCGGAAGCCAAAGAACGGGTACGGGCGGCGTTGTCAGCGTTGGGGCTTGCCTTACCGTCCAAGCGCATCACCGTGAATTTAAGTCCGGCCGACACCGTTAAAGAAGGCTCACATTTTGACTTGCCCATCGCCTTGGGCTTGCTCACCGCGATGGAAGTCCTCCCCCGCGATGAAATAAACGGATTTTTAGCCTTGGGAGAGCTGGCCCTTGACGGCACGCTAACGTCGGTCAGTGGCGTATTACCGGCTGCGATCTATGCCAATACCAATCAATTGGGGCTAATTTGTCCGCTATCTCAAGGGGGCGAGGCGGTTTGGGCAGGCCCCGATTTGGACGTCTTGGCCGGACATTCTTTGATGGATTTAGTCAATCACTTCAAGGGTATACAATTACTCACCCGGCCCATAGCCCAGCTTGCGCCTGACCCCCAAACCCCAATGATCGCTTTGGATTTAGCCGATATCAAAGGCCAAGAAAGTGCTAAACGCGCTTTGGAAATTGCTGCTGCCGGGGGCCACAATTTATTGATGAGTGGCCCGCCCGGTTCCGGTAAATCACTGTTGGCCCGACGGCTGCCAACCATTTTACCAGACCTTAGCCCCACCGAGGCCCTGGCCGTTTCGATGATTCATTCACTTGCCGGAACATTACCCGAAGGGGGATTGATGCGGACCCGGCCTTTTCGCGATCCCCACCATGGAGCTTCCCAGGCCGCCCTGGTCGGGGGTGGGCATTTGGTGCGTCCTGGTGAGGTCTCGCTGGCGCATATGGGAGTGCTGTTCTTAGACGAACTACCCGAATTTCAAAGGTCCGCGCTTGAAGCCTTGCGCCAACCGATCGAATCTGGCAAAGCCGTCGTGGCCCGCGCCAATGCTCACATTACCTTTCCGGCACAATTTCAATTGGTCGCCGCAATGAATCCTTGTCGGTGCGGGTACCTTGATGATCCCGATCAAACGTGTTCCCGCGCCCCTAAATGTGGGGAAGATTATCAAGGTCGCCTTTCCGGTCCGTTGCTAGACCGGATAGATTTACATGTCGATGTGCCGATGGTTCCGGTGGCCGATTTAGCCTTGCCGCCGCCCAAAGAAACCAGTGCTCATGTCTTGGCCCGCGTCATGTTCGCCCGTGACTTACAACGCCAACGGTTTGAACAYRCGGGAACAGACATTTTGCTCAATGCCCACGCCGATGGTCAATTGTTAGAATCGATTGTTAACTTAAAGGATGCCGCACGGGCTTTATTGGCTGATGCCGCTGCGCGCATGCGATTGTCAGCGCGTGGCTATCACCGCATCCAGCGTGTTGCTCGGACCATTGCCGATTTAGATCACAGTCTCACRRKCNAMMRWRTYCAYATCGCCGAGGCCCTTTCTTATCGCCGTCGCCAACCCGGTCAAAATACGGTCAGCCGTCCTCAAAAAGCGTATTCCTAGTACCCGAAAAGCACTGGTGTATAGGCCTCATTCCAGGGGGAGGGGGACTGACGAGCAAAATCCAGACTTCCCACGTATTGCCCACGATATGAACGATTGGCCCGAGATGACCTATTCATGTCATAACTGGCGGCGACCGTGATTTGGCTTAAGGGATTGTGAACGACCCCTAGAGATCGCATCAAAGGTCTTACCATAGGTCGTATGAGGGAAAGTCGTTTAAAGACCGACAAACAAGATGGCTTGATTGAGCATTTTGTGTCTGGTTCAACAACACGAACTGCAGCCGCTTTGATTGGCGTCAATAAATCGACAACCGCGTATTTTTTGGATCGTTTACGTGAGGTTATTGTTTTGAACGCGAACAAGAAAGACACGCGTTCTTTGCTGGTGAAATTGAAGTCGATGAAAGCAGCCCCTGAAGAAGTCCTGAGGGGCGAAGGCGCGCTAGGGCGTACTTTAATGACCGACGTAAAGGGTATTACCGATGCTTTATCAGCAACCCTATATCTAATTATTGCCCGTAAGGTTGTCCCAGGCAGCATCGTTTATTCTGATTGTTCACGGGGCGCCAACATGCTGGATGTTTCCGAATTTAAACCTTTTCAGATCAACCATTCTGCGTTTTTTCAAACAAGAAAAATTACATTAACAGTATCGAGAACTTTTAGACTCAAACACAGCGCCATATGCGGCAATTTAACGGTGTTCCAAAGACCCATTTTGGCCGACCCATGAAAACTCTTTGTTTCCATAAGTTGTGCTAAGGGCCATTTTTAAAGGAATGTGAGTCGCGTTTTAACAACAGTGACCCATCATTCCAATTATTGTAACCTAATCAAGTGGGTAGAGATTATTTGAAGGCGTTATTTAGAACAGCCCCAATTATTATATTGTATTTTTTACCTTATTCTTTAGGGTTTAAAAATGCACAAGCCGTGCGCAATTCAATATACTGAGGATATCTTTGTGACACCAGATCAAGCTGAACTTATTCAAAATGCGTACATCGATATCAATCATGAAAAAGATTCCTTTGTGAACGCTTTGCTTGGCCGCATCACCGTGTTGTGCCCCGATATGTCGACAATGGTCAATCTTGCAGGACCGATTTTGACGGAGCAAGTTTCTGAAGCACTGGCACACATTGTTGACCGTATTCACACCCCGGATGCTATTGCCGAATTTTCCGCCCGCGTCGGTGAAACGCTTGTTCAACACAACATTAAAGATAATCACTATCGACTTTTTGGTGAAGCCCTAATTGCAGAACTAGAACATGAATTGCCGCAACAATTTGTGCCCCAAGTCCGTGAGGCCTGGACCGCTGGATGGACTATGATATCCGGCATCATGCGCGAGGCCGCGATGAATTTAGACGACGCTCCTGCTGTTGTGCCAAAACTTCCACTGATTCAGCGGCCTGATGAAACACCCGAGCCAAGCTCTGAGCCAAACCCCAAGCCAAGCTCCAGCGTAAGCTTGGTCCCCGTTGCTTCTAAACCTGAAGACAACTCCCAGGCTATTGAAGCCGAAGCCCAAAAGCTCATCGCCGAAGTCAACAACATTAACAATGTCGCCCGCCAAATTTCCTGGGTTGCCAAACAAACAAATCTGCTATCCTTGAACGCACGCATTGAATCTGCGCGCACGGGCAAAGCCGGCGCAGGGTTTGAGGTCGTCGCCAATGAAGTGAAGGCATTAGCCACACGATCCAGCCAAGCCACCGAAGGCATGTATTTTGCCGTCAACGGCATGATGGTCCTGATCAACGGCCTCATTAGCACCCTTAATAGCAAGTCCACAAGCACCCTTAACGCCGAAAAATCAAGCATTGGCGACCAGATTATTTCTCTTGTGCAGGAAATTGAAAATACCGGCAAAATTTCAAAAAATATTAGTGAAATCGCGAGTGAAACAAATATGTTGGCCTTGAATGCAACCATCGAAGCCAACGCCGCGGGGGAACAGGGCAAAGGATTTGCCGTGATCGCCGGAGAAGTCAAAGATCTGGCTCATCAAACCTCCAGCGCCACCAACGAAATTAATACCATCGTTGCCAACCTCAATGCCATGGCTCTGAATTTAGCTGAAATCGCCACCTAGGATTCGCCCCCAACACCCCCAATATTCACCGACCACTCAACAGCACAGTGTTGGCTCGTGAATATTTGCCCGTATTCACTTCTATAAGACGTAATAACACTTATTAAAATATATCATTACGTGATTTTAGCTAAGAGTATTTTAGGATTACGGACGTACGACAAATTAATTCATATTTTTTTAATCATCTTATCTTTTGTAATATAACATAAATTTGTAACAAATAATCTATTTAACGTATACCGCTCATGAATCCAGTTCGTGACAAAATTGTTCTTTTTACCTATTATCTATAAGTTGCTTATGTTACCACACCAGCTACTAGATGTGGACTAACATCACCTTAAACGTGTAGATACTTATTTTTATGTATAATTATGTATAATAAGAGGAGCTCCCCATGAATTCCATATCTCAAGACGTCATCAGGCTACTTTCACAAGCATCAAACCCTACCGCCCACAAGACTACAATGCTCTCTTTCCATGACAGCCAGAAAACCAATGACAACAAACCCATCCTAAATCAGATCCGCTATACGGTGCGACCCGTCGCCAGGTGGTTAGCCAAAAGTACTAAAAAAACGAAACACTATCATTAATGATGGTCTTTCAAAATTCTCTGGTCCGAAGAAAAGCAACGCTACTCTACCACCAACATCGGTCCTAGCGTCTTGCCGCCAAAGATATGAACGTGAAAATGCGGCACCTCTTGACCGCCGTCTGAACCGGTGTTGTTAAGAGTACGATAGCCAGGTTGGGCCAAGCCTAAATCGCGGGCGACTTTACCGACAGCACGGTAAAAGCCCGCGATTTGTGCGTCGCTAGCGTCAGCCGTAAAATCATCAATCGAAACGAACGCCCCTTTGGGGATCACCAACACATGCACCGGGGCCACCGGGGCGATGTCGTTGAAGGCCAAAGCCCACTCATCTTCATAAACTTTATCGCAGGGTATTTCACCGCGCAAGATTTTAGCAAAAATATTTGCGGAATCATAAGCCATCAGTCGTTCCTAATCTGGGCGTGATTTTTTTTCTACAAGACCCGAAGTCCCTTCACGTTCGGCCAGCTTCGCCCACACATCAGCCGGGACCACGCCCGCATCAGCCCATAACACCAACAAGTGATACAGCAAATCAGCACTTTCAGCCGTAAGCGCCTCAGGGCTTTCAACCAAGGCTGCAATAGTGACCTCGACCGCTTCCTCGCCAACTTTTTGTACGATTTTTGGACGACCTTGAGCAAATAACTTTGCCGTCCATGATATTTCTGGGTCGGCACCCTTGCGGCTTTCAATCGTGGCAAACAGGCGATCTAGAATTTGAGCTTCACTCATTTATTTACGTCCTCATCGGGTAATCCATCCAAACGCACATCAATGCCATGTTCGGCCATATAGCGTTTCGTTTCGCCAATTGTGTATGTGCCAAAATGAAAAATAGACGCCGCTAGAACCGCCGAAGCATGCCCATCGCGCACGCCCGCCACCATGTGGTCTAAAGTTCCAACACCGCCCGACGCAATCACCGGGATAGACACCGCATCCGCCACCGCGCGGGTTAGCTCTATGTTAAAGCCTTGTTTAGTGCCGTCACGGTCCATCGACGTCAACAAAATTTCTCCGGCCCCATAAGCAGCCATGCGCTTGACCCATTCAACRGCGTCAATACCCGTCGGTTCACGCCCACCGTGGGTAAAAATTTCAAACTTGCCCGGGGCCACTGTTTTGGCATCCACCGCAACGACAATGCACTGGCTGCCAAATTTTTGCGCCGCCTCTTGAACAAATTTTGGGTTAATCACAGCGGCTGTATTGATGGATGCTTTATCTGCCCCCGCCAACAACAACCGCCGAATATCTTCGGTTGTGCGCACCCCGCCCCCCACCGTTAACGGCATAAAACATTGTTCAGCGGTGCGGCCCACCACATCCAAAATCGTATCACGATTTTCAACGCTGGCGGTGATGTCTAAAAAAGTCAGCTCGTCGGCACCCGCCTTATCGTAGACCCGCGCCTGTTCCACCGGATCACCCGCATCAACCAGATCGACAAAGTTGACCCCCTTGACCACACGGCCGCCTTCGACGTCTAGACAAGGAATGATGCGCGCCTTTAGCATTTCAAAAGATCCACCGCTGCACGCACGTTGATGGCCCCGTCATAAACAGCACGCCCGGAAATAACACCTTCCAAAAGATCGCCGCCCTTGGTCTGCAATTCAGATAGGTCGTCCATGGACGATACCCCGCCTGAGGCAATCACAGGTGTTGAAATCGCTCGCGCCAGATCCAAGGTGCTTTCAACATTTGGCCCTTGCATCAACCCATCCCTGGCGATGTCGGTAAAGATGATCGCAGCGACTCCGGCGTCTTCAAATTTTTTGGCTAAATCAAGCGCGCGTATATCGGAAACCTTTGCCCAACCTTCGACGGCAACGAAGCCGTCTTTGGCATCCACGCCAACCGCGATTTGTCCGGGGAAACTTTTGCAGGCTTCGATTACAAAGTTAGGATCACGTAAGGCAATCGTGCCCAAAATCACCCGCCGCACGCCACGGGCCAACCAAAAATTGATGGTGTCCATGGTGCGAATACCGCCGCCCAGTTCGACCGGAACACGGGCCTCTGCCAAAATGGCATCGACGGCCGGAGCATTTTCGGTTTTGCCGGCAAATGCGCCGTTCAAGTCAACCACATGTAACCATTCGCAGCCTTCATCAACAAAGGCCTTAGCTTGCGCGCCGGGGCTATCGTTGAACACCGTGACTTGATCCATTTCGCCGCGCAACAAACGCACGCATTGACCGTCTTTTAAATCGATGGCGGGAAAAAATATCATAATGTTACGGCGCCCACTTCAAAAAATTAGCAATAATGCGCAGACCCACGGCTTGGCTTTTTTCCGGGTGAAATTGAGTGCCGAAAATATTACCGTGACCCACAGCCGCCGTAACCAAACCGCCATATTCGACTTGTGCCCACACGTCTTCAACACGCTGCGGCACAAACTGATAGGAGTGCACAAAATAAGCGTGCGCATCGGGCGCGATGCCATCAAACAAAGCGTGCTCACCGACAAGGTTCAGATTATTCCAACCCATATGAGGAATTTTCAAATTTTTATCGCTGGGCTGCAAAGCGGTAACATCACCCCGAACCCAACCCAATCCCGGCGTGTCGCCAAATTCATGACCCACATCGGCCATCAATTGCATCCCCACACAGATACCAAAAAAGGGCCGCGCCTTGACCAAAACGGCTTCGTTCAAGGCTTCGTGCAAGCCATCAACGGCCATCAGTCCGGCCTTACAATCTTTAAAGGCGCCGACACCGGGCAACACAATTCGATCCGCCGCCATGACGTCGGCCACCTGACCCGTGACTAAAATTTCCGCCGAAATACCGCTCATCACGGCCGCCCGCTCGAAGGCTTTCGCCGCAGACCGCAGATTGCCCGACCCGTAATCAATCAACGCAACTTTCATGACTGTTCCAGCAGCATCGCTGTCACCTCTGGATGATTATCTAAAAACCGTCGTTCCGCTTCAACCTTGTTCGAAGCCATCACAATTGCGCTTTCAAAAACGCCGCGCGCTTGTAAAACCAGCCGCCGCCCTTCGTTGGCCGTCAGACCGATCACCAACGCCACCCCGATTTGCACGACGATTTGCACCAAGGTGCTATCAATCACCTGCAACAAAACCCATTCGATCAGGCCTTGCCCCACAAACAACACCGCCGCTAACCCCCACGCGCCAACGTACAGCGCCCACAAAAAGCCAAAAATAGCCGCACTCCAAGAAAAGCCATCCTTGATGAAAACCACATCGGGCTTGGTTCGATCAGCTTTAATATGAACGGTGAATACGATCATTGTTTTATCGCCTCGCCTTACAGCGAGCCACCCAACACACCCTTRGTTGAAGGCACTTGTTCGCCCTTGCGGGGATCAATTTGCGCGGCTTCGCGCAGCGCACGGGCCATGGCTTTAAAACAGGCTTCCACAATGTGATGATTGTTTTCACCATAAAACGATTCAACATGCAGGGTTAGCCCCGCCGCTTGGGCAAAGGCCCCAAACCATTCTTTGAACAATTCGGTGTCCATGTTGCCCACTTTATCACGCACAAAAACAACCTTCCACACCAAGTAAGGTCGGTTKGARGCATCCAAAGTCACSCGCACCAAGGCTTCATCCATCGGGACAATCGCCATGCCATACCGGGTGATGCCGCGCCGGTCACCCAACGCCTGATTAAATGCTTGGCCCAAAGCGATGCCGACGTCTTCGGTGATGTGGTGAAAGTCGATGTGGGTATCGCCCTTGGCGGCGACTTTGATGTCAATCAACGCATGACGCGACAATTGCTCAAGCATGTGGTCCAAAAAACCCACCCCGGTGGAAATGTCATAAGTTCCTGTGCCATCCAGGTTCATTTCAACGACAATTTGAGTTTCGTGCGTTTTACGCTCAACGCGGCCAGTGCGCATGGGTCTTGCTCCAATATAAATGATCTCTTTCTTTTAACAGGTTCAACTCCAGAGTTCCAGCACCCTTGACGGTTAATGCGAAGCTGCTTACATCCGAAGGGCTTTAGAAATTATTGAGGAATGACCATGAGCAGTGAGCGMCTTCCCAGTTGGCACGGTACGACCATTCTTTCCGTGCGCAAAAATAACGCCGTCATCATGATTGGAGATGGTCAGGTCACGCTTGGTGATACCGTCATAAAAAGCGGCGCGCGTAAAGTCCGGCGCATCGGCGACGGCACGGTAATTGCCGGATTTGCCGGTGCTACGGCCGATGCCTTTACCCTGTTTGAACGCCTAGAGACCAAGCTTGAACAGTATCCCAAACAACTGACCCGCGCCTGTGTTGAACTGGCCAAGGATTGGCGGACGGATCGGTACCTGCGGCGTTTAGAAGCCATGATGTTGGTCGCTGACCACGAAGTCTCCTTAACCCTAACCGGGCAGGGCGACGTGTTGGAACCCGACGATGGCGTCATGGCGATCGGGTCCGGCGGTAATTATGCCTTGGCTGCCGCCCGCGCCCTGTTTCCCCAAGACGATATTCAGGCCGAAGAAATGTGCACCCGCGCCATGACCATCGCCTCCGATATTTGCGTTTATACCAACGGTAATTTCACCATGGAAAAGATTGACCTGTCATGAGCAACTTCACCCCCCGCGAAATCGTTTCGGAATTAGATCGTTTTATCATCGGTCAAAATGAGGCCAAACGAGCCGTAGCCGTAGCCTTGCGCAACCGTTGGCGCCGTCTGCAGATCACCACAGATTTGCGCGATGAAATTGTGCCTAAAAATATTCTTATGATTGGCCCCACCGGAGTCGGCAAAACCGAAATTGCTCGGCGCTTGGCCAAGCTTGCCGATGCACCGTTCATCAAAGTCGAAGCCACCAAGTTTACGGAGGTCGGTTATGTCGGTCGCGACGTCGAACAAATTATTCGTGATCTGGTCGAAACCGCCGTACACATGGTGCGCGAAAAGCATAAAATCCAGGTTCAGACCAAAGCGGAAGCCGCCGCCGAAGAACGCGTGTTAGATGCCCTGGTCGGTGACAGTGCCACCGCCGATACCCGCCAGAAATTTCGTAAAATGTTGCGCGAAGGTGAATTAGACGCCCGAGAAATAGAAATTGACATCCGCGACACCGGGCACGGCGCACTCCCCAGTTTTGACATTCCCGGCCTGCCAGGTGGACAAATGAGCATGCTCAACCTAACCGATATTTTGGGGGGGTCCCTTAGCCAAGGCACTAAGCCAAAAAAAATGACGGTCGCACAAAGCTACGATACCTTAATCAGCGAAGAAGCAGACAAACTGGTCGATGAAGAAGCCCTGGTCAAAGATGCGATCGAAAAAGTTGAAACCGGCGGTATCGTGTTCTTAGATGAACTCGACAAAATTGCCAATCGATCCGATCGCGGGGGGGCCGATGTTTCGCGCGAAGGSGTGCARCGCGAYTTGYTRCCRYTKATTGAAGGCACMACRGTWTCSACCAARYACGGKSYSATYAAAACMGACCATATTTTGTTTATCGCTTCGGGTGCATTTCACGTTAGCAAGCCATCCGACCTGTTGCCCGAACTGCAAGGCCGCTTACCCATTCGCGTCGAACTGCAAGCCTTAACCCGCGATGACTTTGTGCGCATTTTAAAAGAACCTGAAAGCAGCCTCATCAAACAGTATACGGCATTGTTGGGGGTTGAAAACGTGACCTTGATCTTTACCGATGACGCGATTGAAGAACTTGCCACCTTGGCCGCCGACATTAATGCCACCGTCGAAAACATCGGCGCCCGGCGTTTACACACGGTGTTGGAACGCCTGCTCGAAGACATTAATTTTGAGGCCTCCGAACGACCCGGAGAAACCATCACCATTGATGAACAACTGGTCACGGATACAGTTTCAAATCTTGCCAAGGATGCAGATTTGCGAAAATTTATTTTATAGAGCGACCCTATATTTTCATATCACTGTCATATCCCTGAAATGAATTTCTGCAAAAAATACGTGCAAGACATTTATTTTCGTCAGGAGTGATCATCATATGAATTTAGAAAGCCAACTGAAACGCGCCCAACTTGCCCTAACACCCGGCCTTGAAGATCAGAAGCAAAGCCTGGGAGATCCTGATATTGCGGCCCAAAAACAGCTTGAACATCAGTTGCGCAAGGAAAAAATTGCCGTTGAAGAAAAACTTAGAAATTACATAACGTTTCTCACCGAAAGCGCCCACGACCTTCGCGCCCCCTTTAGTGTCATCATGGGGTATTCTGAGATGTTTATGAACGGTCAACATAAGGCAAACGGTGAAGAYTATACATCTGAATATGCCACATCTATCTACGCATCTTCACAATACCTTTTTAACCTTATCAACGACCTGTTGGATATGTGTGCCATTGATGCGGAAAAATTGGACTTGTTTGAAGCCCTGATATCCGTCGATGAAATCATCGAAAATGCCCATACAATGATTAGCGCACGCGCTGAAACAGCCAACCTTAATTTCGTTATTTCCGTAGCTCCCGACCTGCCCCTTATCTTTGTCGATACACATCGCATCAATCAAGCGATCGTAAACGTATTGTCCAATGCCGTTAAATTCACCAAAAGCACCGGGCGCATTGATTTRTGCGCCTTCAAAAATGCATCYGGTCATTTAGAAATCCACRTTTCTGATGATGGAATTGGCATMAACAAAAAGGCTATTCCAAAAATTCTCACRGAATTTGGTAAGGCCCAACATGGTCAACGTCCCTGCACAGGCATAGGATTACCGTTGGCTAAACGCTTGGTTGAACTGCACGGCGGATCGCTTGAAATTTCAAGCGAGGTCGACCGGGGCACAAAAATCACCATTCTMTTGCCATCAGGTCGGTGGCATAATCATACACAATGACCATAATCAAGGCGACCTGACGCCTGCGTTAACCCCCCGGCTTGCGTTTCTCAGGCAATTTTATGGCGTGAAACCGACACACTTTAAGCCCGCCGCTGTCGATCGCCGTGACGCGCCGGGTCCAGTATTCGACTTCCGTCAACACGTCTGCGCCCATTTCAAGCATTTGCTGTTTGGTGATCGAAGACATAAACCTCATAAAACCGCTCATTACCCATTTTTTATAATCTTGGGAAATGTCGTCTACCGGGCGCACCTCCATATTTAAGGATCGCAACAACATCACCTGTGCTTCCAACGGCCACAACTGCGGRRTTGCCGTTTTGGGCTCGGCGGCGATCCAGGCCTTGACCTGATCGTTGGGGGGGTTAGTGTCCGGCAGAACCATGGTGGTGAACATCAATTCACCTTCGATGCGCAAACTTTCACACACCGCTGCAAACAAAGCCTTTTTATCGGTAACCGCTAAGGTCCCTTCAAACGACAACGCCCGATCAAACGACTTCGGCTTGAGCTGCATTTCTTCCATCGTAGAAAGATGCACCGGAGCCTGTTTTTTTAAGCCCGCACGGGTCATCGTGGTCATCGCAATTTTTGCCAACTCTGGGTCTCGTTCAAGGGCCGTTACCCAAGTTCCCGTTTTTTCAACAATGGTTTCATTGATGCCACCCAGACCAGCGCCCAGCAACAGCGTGCTTTTTTTGCTGTCAAGGTCCAACAGCGGTAACATTTTTTCGACCTGACCCGCGCCGCCAGGAGTCAAAAACCCCTCACCCCACAATTTTTCAACCACATTGAGCCGTTTTGCCGGCCAAATTTTGCCAGCGTCCGGATCGGCCAAGCCTTTGGATAGCTCTTTTGTGGTTGGGAGGATTTTGGGTTTGACAACCTTAGCCTTGCCGCCGCCAAAGAGGCCACTGACTTTACCGATGATCCCACCCGGTGTGCCTTTTGCCATTCTCTATCGTTTGCCTCACTTCATTTTCATTTAACCCTAGCATATTAATCAACATGTTCTAGCGTCAATTTTTAAGGCATTGAGCCTTGCCGTCCCTGCGCTTTTTGCGCTCGAATTTCATCCAAAATCCATTCAATAGTCGGATCGTCAAGCTGCCCAATACAGCCCGCCAATTCGTTCGCCAGTTCCGTCGCTTTGGGGCTTAAACCTGAAGTGTCCACCGTAACGCGAGGGTGCGACAACAAGGCCAACTGCTTTAAATCATCGGCTTGATCCCAAATCAAACCGAAATATTCGCAAATTTGCATGATGAGGCCCGGCCCAGGACGGCCACGGTTGCCATGTTCAAGCGCCGATAAATACGCCGCCGACACTCCCAACCTCTGGGCCATTTTTTTTTGCGTCACCGCTTTACGCGCGCGCAACTGTTGCATTTTTTGTCCAAACGGTGTCATAAAAATGATTTTGCCATGCCAATAATTAGCTTAACGTAAAGATCATTAAATTTATATNNCTTCCCCTATAAGAACGATGCATCGTCTTGTGGACTTTGACCAGAACAGCCGGGGCAATATTTTAACGTATTTACGAACAAAACGATGTTTAACGCGATGGTGATACAGGCCTATTAAACTTGATCTTATCCACTTAAGGCCGAAAAATGTACTGAAAACATAGCTTTAAATCCTGTCTTTAAGAGTCTGGCTGACGAAAAAATAAACGCCGCAAGAATAGGCGTTAAAATTAATCGTACCAATGTGCTGCCGGCAACATCTAGATGTTGCCGCGACATAGGGTCTTTAACCCTGCAACCCTGTTTTGAAGATATGAACTGATTTGTTCTAAAAAAAGCGGCAACCGCAGCCAATCTTCAACTTGATGCCTTTCAGACCGGCCTTAGCCCGAATATCTATCTCATGGCGTGTTTCACCCAACACAAAGGCCAGTATATTAACACTTAATATGTATTGTGTTCTTTGAGGCTGTAGCATCGTCTATTCAGATTGCTGGCGAGGCTACAACGTGCTGGACGTGTCTGACTTTAAGCCTTTCCGCATCAACGGAATAGAGAATTTTTGGAATCAGGCAAAGCGCCATATGCGCAAATTCAACGGTGTTGCAAAGGTCCATTTTGGGCTACCCCTTGGAAACTCTTATGTTTCCAGAAGGCGCGCTAAGGCGTATTTTTGAAGGAATGTAAGTGGCGTTTTAACAACAGTGATCCATAAGATAAATTATCGCAATTAAGACAATGAGTTAGGGGTAATTTGAATGAGTTGTCTGGTACAGCCCCTTTTCTTTTTTAGATTTTTTTTCAAGATTTCAATATCTGTTCCAAACGACCATAAATCAAGCCCATCAGAAGCTACCCAAAAAACTGACCTTTCTCCTCATGATGAAAGAAGTCTAATGTACCGGCTGTTTTTTAAGACGAATGTACAGCGCCCCTTCACCACCGTCTTTGACGGCGGCATGGGTAAAGGCGGTAATGCGGGTACGGTTTTCTGGGTCGTTCAGCCACCCCGGCACGGCTTGGCGCAACACACCGACTGAGCCATCGGCGCGCGTACCTTTACCCGTAATCACCAAGACTTCGCGTTTGCCCGCGTACCAGGCACGTTCAATAAAATCAGCCAGGGCAGGGCGGGCTTCGTTTTGCGTCATGCCGTGTAAATCAAGGCGTGCTTCAATTTTGACCTTGCCCCGGCGCAACCGTTTCGCCGTCGATTTATCAAGGCCCGGCTGACGGCCATGGCTCAGTTCAGGCAAAGGTATTTTGGGCACAGGGGGCGGCAGGGGTGCCATTGGTACAATCGGRCGCTGTGRKAYAGGAGGCTTTGCAYCAATRTCACCYGGCGGTACRTCRCGGCCTTTCAASGGGSTAAYCGTTTCAGAGACCGCCACCCATAAGGCSGCRTCYTSCTCGGCCGTTTCGCCCTTATTTTTGCGTCGTTTGCCTTTAAGTTTTTTCATCGACCAAAAGAATCACTAATTTTCGAGGACCATGTGCCCCCAACAACATCGTCTGTTCAATATCAGCCGTACGTGATGGTCCGGTAATCCAATTCACGGTGCGGGGCAATTGTATATTATCCGYGTGCAAGCGTTKCCAKACYGCTTCRTAATTGGCCTCGATCGTCGTGCTRAACACCACCACCACATGCACATCKGGYAAAAAATTRAGGGTTGTCGGCGCATCCACACCRGATCGCATCACCAAYGTTCCCGTTTCKGCCACKGCACCATAGGCCACCGATAGGCTCAYCCCATCCAARGCTTCRCAACGSCCAAARYTAACMTTTACATKMCCCCAATCTAAGTCTTGAAGAGCTTGGTGCGGGGCGGCCTTTACGTGTTGCGTTGCCGCAGCCGTCATCAATTTAACGACTTCACCGGGCACTTCGGACACGTTGCTCAGGCGCACCACTTCGGCCAAACCATAGACGGCTTCGGCCACAAACATTTCAATGCGCGCAGGTCCCGTAGCTTGCCCGCGTTTAGGGATCAGCACAGGTTCGATCTGGCGGGGGCTAGATTTCAAAACGGCCTTCATCCGCCCTAAAATTTCAAAGCGCGCGGTGCTCATCGTTCACCCCGCTTATAACGCTGCATAAAGGTCGAACCCTGAGGCGGGGGCAAATCAAAGGGGCGTAAACGTCCCATCATACGCAACACAGCCACCGCCGGGCGCACCACCACATGATACAAACCCGGACGCTGCGCCAACCCGGCCCATACTTTTAAGCCCAAACGCGCCAAGCCGCCCGGATATCCGGCATCAAAGGCCCGACCACGCCAGGTCCGCAACAGTTTTGGCAAGGGGATGCGCACCGGGCACACTTCTTCACAACGCCCGCACATAGTGCACGCGTTGGGCAGCAAATTGGCTTCATCCACACCCACAAAATGCGGTGTCAAGATCGAACCGATCGGTCCCGGATAAACCCAACCATACGCATGACCACTGACCTTCGCATAAATCGGACAGTGGTTGATACACGCACCACACCGGATGCAACTCAGCACGTCCTGCAAGGGTCCGCCCAACAATTCGGTGCGACGATTGTCCAACAACACCATATGAAATTCGCGCGGCCCGTCTAAATCGTCGGCCCGTTTAGCACCGCTGAAAAAGGTCGTATAAACGCTTAAGTCTTGACCCGTTGCAGTGCGCGCCAACAACCGTAAAAGGGTGTCAGCATCTTCAAGGGTTGGCACCACTTTTTCGATGGAACTCACCGCAATGTGAACCGGCGGCAGGCTTTGCGTCAAATCGCCATTGCCTTCGTTGGTGACGATCACGCCCGTTCCTGTTGCCGCCACCAATACATTTGCGCCCGTGATACCGACATCAGCGTTCAAGAATTTTTCACGCAGTTCGGCACGCGCTTCATGGACCAACGTCGTCGGTTCACTTAAGTCTCGGTCTTGTACCTGATTGACATGATGTTCTCTAAAAGTCTCTCCGACTTGTTCTTTAGACAAATGAAAGGCCGGAGCAATAATATGGCTGGGCGGTTCGTTGCGCAGTTGGATAATATATTCACCCAAATCGGTTTCAATCGGTTCAATACCGTTCGCCAAAAGATGCGCGTTCAGGCCAATTTCTTCGCTGATCATGGACTTGCCCTTGGTCACCGTTTTGGCCCCGACCGCTTGACAGATGTCCGTAATGATTTTACACGCCTCAACATCGTCACGCGCCCAATGGACCTGCCCACCGGCGGCGATCACTTGGGCTTCAAACTGTTCAAGGTAGGTGTCTAAGTTGGCCACCGTATGCGCTTTAATGGCCTTCGCGCGGTCTCGCAATTGTTCATATTCTGGCAATCGTGACATGCCCTTAAGACGTTTTTTTTGAAAACCGTCTTTAAGCGAGCGCGCCAATTGAGCTTGCAAACGTGGATCGTCTAAGGCTTTTTTCGCACCGTTGAGAAAATCGTGACATTTGGGGTTATCTTGGGTGAAATAGCTCATACGTCACCCTCCGCAATACCCGCACCCGTTGCCAGCCCTGCCAAAACTTCAGCGATGTGAAAAACGCGCACCTTTGAGCCATCGCGTTTAAGCTGGCCCGCTTGTTTGACCAAACAGCCCAAATCTGCGCCCAACAAGACTTCGGCTTCGGTCTCCTGAACCAGTTCGGTTTTGGTTTTGGTGATGGCGTTGGAAACCTCCGGAAATTTCACCGAAAACAAGCCCCCAAAACCACAACACGTTTCCGTATCCGCTAGCTCTGTCAGCCGCAAACCATCGACTGCTGCCAACAATGTCCGGGGCTGGTCTAAGATCTCCAATTCGCGGAGCGAGGCACAACTATCGTGATAAGTCACCGTATGTTTAAAAGTCGCCAGCGGTTGCTTTAAATCCATATGGTCAACTAAATATTGCGTCAGCTCAAAGGTCTTCGCCGCCAATATTTGCGCGCGGGCACGCCACGGCGCATCGTCTTTGAACAATTCAACATAATGTTTGCTTACCATCCCTGCACACGACCCGGATGGCACGACCACATGATCGAACGCTTCAAAGGCTGAAATAACGTCTTTGGMRAWSGSKTGRKMAWMMKCRMWATSGNCNKMWKTGTWAGCNNRGGWWGWMSRCWRYAYSTWTKYTSWKGCKGNWYMASMWYKTGNRRSRMMYGSMSRWWSCWANAAWYRSWAGSTWKYRAAAMMCAMSGWAGGMYSMAWRMRATYAAMCWTACANGNNAYMAAYANGRCYAATGGNTNGRGCARKRSCRSYAYWGTNWGYCMTNAANYYAWSCGRTCNGYWCKANTGGAWWSMGRYAACNMMATMAANNMRYSRCCRGNGGCGCTTCATGTTCCCCGCCCGTTTTGTGGCCCGCTTGCCGGCCCCAAAAAAGATATCACCGCGGACAATGCCTTTAATCGCGCCCCCGGTATCTTGGGCCACCATCAAACGCTCAAACGGAATATCCTTATTCATAGGATCGCGAGTTTCTAGCCATATGGGCACTCCCAAAGGCATAAACCGCCGATCAATGGCCAATGAACGGCCCGGCGTTAGGACCACGCCTTGCGCCCCTATAGGACCATCACCTTTAAGCCTCCGAAAAAATACATAGCTGGGATTTTTTTGCAACAGCTTGGGGCCTTCAACGGGGCGTTTTTTGACCCAGTTTCTGATCGCAGCCATTGTCAAACGGTCGGCGGGAATTTCCCCGCTATCGATCAAAATACGGCCCACAGATTTATAAGGCTGGCCGTTCTTTCCAGCAAACCCGACCCGGGCAATTTTCCCATTGGCCAATTTCACGCGTCCGGACCCTTGAATTTGCAAGAAAAAGGCATCAACCGATGAATCCACCCACATAATGGGTTTCCCCAAAGCCCCCAACGCGCCGTGTTCAATGGCGGATCGGTTTGGATACCGGCGCAAGCGCCCACCTTCAACCCGGCCCCAAATGGTGTTGCCGCCCAAATTCTTATCAAACGCGTCCAAATTCACACTGACCAAATCAGTGGGGCGGGCCAACAACGGCGTTTGATAACGCCCCCCTTGTTGTATCGCACCTTGTAATTCGGGTTCATAATAGCCGGTAAATAGACCTTCGGCTGCATTCGGGTCAGTAACCTCATAGGGCACAAACCACATTTCAAAAAAATTCCGGGCCCCTACATGATCCGTAACCGATATCTGTTGCGCCACCGCACAGACATTTTTCCAATCTTTGACGGTGCCGCTTGAGACTGCACCCTTCACCGCCAAGGGACGGTTGTCGGGCAGGGTCATTAATCGAATGCAGGATTTTTGAAAAGCCTTTAAGGCATCGCCGTGTTGGTCAGCACGCCAACCCTTCAAAGCAGCAAAGGTGCTGGCCCGAACATTAACCTTGCTAGGCGCCACCTTTTCAGACCTGAGGCCTTGAGCTTTCGCTTGGGTTCGAGCCTTCGTCGGAACCTGAGTGGAGGCCGGAGACTTAAAGAGTGGGGCACACCCCGCGACCACCAACGCCAAGCCCACAAGAGGAAAAAGCGCGCGCCGCATGATCATATTCCCTTAAGACAAAGCGCCGGTGCCAACCAGCGTCCAATTGGGGTTGCGCGATTTGGTCGAACGGGAAAAGGTCCAAAAATCAGTAGCATTCATAACCTTAATCGGATCACCTTCAATGACCTTGCCCTCGCTGTCGATCAAGGCGCTAATTTGTTCGGACACAAATTTAATGGTGATCTGTGCGTCGCGGCCATCCAAAGAAGCTTCAACCAATTCTGTCGCACTGATGCCGACCAAGGTTTCTTGTAACGTTTGCCCACGGGTTTCACGATCAGCGATCGCTCCGGCAAAACCTGTATATACATCCGGGCTTAACAAGGGTTTCAGAACTTTCACATCGCCCGTTGCGTACGCGTCCAAAATCATTTCAAAAGCGTACGTCGCGCCGTCGATAAATTCTTTCACACTAAAGCTTGGATCGACCTCACGTATAGCAGCGATGCCCACACCTAAGGGACCTTCAAACTTTAAGTCATCTGCGGCGGACTCATCTTCGCCTTCATCGGCATCGTTGGCGGATTTTTTGGTGCGCGTGCCCGGCAACGCGACCACATTATCATTTTCCGAACTTTTCGAGCGTTGCGATGCGCCACGATCTAGGCCATTGTCTTGACCTGAACCATCAAAACCGTCACGGCGGCCCAAAGCACCACGCAGCCGTAAAACCAGGAAAATAACGATCAGGGCCAAAAGTATAATGTCGAAAATTTGCATTGTGCTGTCCGTGTGCTGTCCGTCGGTTGAAGTTTGACTATGGTCACGCTCGGTAACCCTTGGTATTAGATAGGCCTAAGCCGTAGCTAGAGCAAGTTATAAGGATTATATATGGGACTGATTGTTCTTTTCATATTTATCGCGATCCCGCTTATTGAAATTGGATTGTTTATTGAAGTGGGTGGCCGTATTGGTATGTGGCCGACCATCTTAATCGTCGTTGCGACCGCCATCACGGGCACGGCTTTGTTACGCCAACAGGGGTTAAGTGCTTTAAGTCGCTTGCAAAATAGCTTTGCGATGGGGGAACCTCCGCTGGCCCCGGTGTTCGATGGGTTTTGTCTTTTGGCGGCGGCTATCTTGTTACTGACCCCCGGATTTTTTACCGATACCCTTGGGTTTTTGTTGTTTGTCTCACCCCTTCGTGTGGCCATAAGAAATTATTTATCCAAGCGCATTCTTTTTCAACACGGCCCCACAAGCTTCACCGAAGATCCAATGCCAAAACCCGGTACAGATGATGTTATTGAGGCTGAGTGGCTAGATGTGACGCCGACCGATCTTAAAAAACCCCCGCCAAAGGACAATAACACATTGGACTAGCCTTTCAATTCATGATAGCCAAACGGCAACACTTAAATGATTTTACGCGGCTCTAGACACCACCTAGAGCCTACATCTAAATATAAAGAGGACCGATCCATGAACGACAAACCTGATAATGGCGCTGAGCAAGACCAACCTCAACGTCCGCCGCTAACCATCAATGGTCAATACATTAAAGATTTGTCCTTTGAATCACCAAATGCCCCGTCCATTCTTTCGGACATGCAAAACAAAAAACCTGACGTCACCGTTAACGTTGACGTCAATGCCGGTAAAGTGGAAAGTGAAGAAGCTGAAAATGTATTTGAGGTTACGCTAGATATTTCCGCCGAATTGAAAGTTGAAGGTCAAGTTGGCTTTATCATCGAACTTAAATATGCGGGCATCTTTACCTTAAACGTACCCCAAGAACACCTCAGCGCGGTTTTGCTGATTGAATGCCCCCGTTTGTTATTCCCTTATGCACGCAATTTGGTTTCCGACACCACGCGTGATGGCGGATTTGTACCGTTGTTTTTACAGCCTATTGACTTTGCCGGCATGTACCAAGCCAATGCCGCAAAACAAGCCACTGACGCGGCAAAAGACGTTGAAAAAGCAATCGCAAAAGGCCCGGCTGACGTCCTGAATTAAAGGTATTTACCCTTTAAAATAAAAAGGCGCTCCGGTGGCGTGCCTTTTTATTTTGTGCTGGATCACCTACATTTTCCACACTGGATTTGTCAGCTTTTTTAAAAAAACTTCATGACTGTCCAACTCACTTGGCGAAGGGTCATACACACGGGCTTCTCGTTTAGTTTGTCCCTTTATTTTAATGTCACCTTGGATAACTGAAATTTGATCTTTTGCATCCGGTTCTTCACCCAGGCTAAGGCCTGTTTGTCGACCACCGTTAAGTTCTAAATAAACCTCAGCCAACAATTTAGCATCTAACAATGCGCCGTGAAAATCACGGCCCGAAAGATCAATGTTAAAACGCCGACACAGAGCATCTAAATTGGCTTGAGCGCCCGGAAATTTTTTACGCGCCATAGGCACCGTATCAATCGTCCGCGCGATCTCTAGGAGTGGCTTACCCACACGGGCTAACTCAGCATTTAAAAAACCAATATCAAACGGTACATTATGAATGATTAAGGGGTCGTCACCAATAAACTTTAAAAATGCGTCTGCTATTTTGGCAAACACCTCATGTCCACGCAAAAATTCTTCAGACAAGCCATGCACACGAAAGGCCCCGTCCGGCATATCACGTTGAGGATTAATATAGACATGAAACACCTGATCTGTGGCGATGTGGTTGATCATTTCCACACACCCAATTTCCACCACGCGGTCGCCGCCCTTAGGATTCAATCCGGTGGTTTCCGTATCAAGAGAAATTTCACGCATTCGACATTCTTCTCTTCAATTTTGGTTGCACCCAGCTCGGTCCCCATACTTTTCCGCGTTTAGATTTAAGCGTTTTTACGATTTTTTGGATTTGACCCAAGGTACGTCCCTTGGTCCCCGCCGTGCTCACCACAAAATCTGCCCCCAGCCGTTTTAAGGCATCCGGCATTTGTTGATCCATAATAGCATGAAGTTTTTCCAGCGTCATACCGGGGCGCTGCAAGGCCCGTGCATATTGTAGGTCAACTGGGGCCGTCATAACCATTACGCCATCGACACGAATTTGTGCACCCGTTTCAAACAGCAACGGAATATCAAGTACCGCTAAGCAGCATCTTGTCCGAGCCTGTTGCGCCAAAAACCGAAGTTGAGATTGATGGACCAACGGATGCAAAATRTATTCMAGCARGGCCAAYTCACCAGRATGGMCAAAYACACTCGCCCCAAGTTTTTGACGGTCRACCCCGCCGTTATCGTCTTCGACGCCCAAAAAKGCAKCSAMCACATCACTTACGGCYGCCCCACCCGGAGCCAAAAGMCCATGCACACARRCRTCMGCYTCATGCACMGGAATYSCYAAATGRCGAAAACAYTGRGTTGCCCAGCTTTTGCCCATGGCRATTGACCCTGTAAGACCCAACACATACATCACTTGGACTCCGCTAAAACATAGGTGCGTAAAGCTGCCGTGACTTCGGGTAAACGCCCAAACCAAGCTTTAAACCCGGGCCGCGCTTGGTGCAATAACATGCCCAACCCATCAACCACGGGATTGCCCCGCGCCATCGCGCGCGCCAACAAATCAGTAATGAGTGGGGTGTAAACGATATCGGTGACCAAAGCCTGAACGGGTAGGTGGGTCAGGTCAATTTCTAAGGGTCGCTGGCTGCGCATACCCAAAGTCGTGGTATTGACCAACAGTGAAGCTTGGCTCAAACCTGTGGCACGGTTTTGCCAATCACCAACTTTAATTTTATCTGAGCCCTGGGCAATCGGGCTATTGGCCAAGTTTTCAGCACGTGATTTTGTTCGGTTAAAAAGACGAATTTCTGGTGCCCCTGCATCAAGGAGCGCTGCAACAACCGCGCGGGCCGCACCACCAGCGCCAAGAACAACCGCTGGACCTGCGCGAACGTCAAAACCTGGATAACCTTGGCGTAGGTTTTCCAAAAAGCCAAATCCATCGGTGTTGGTGCCGTACAACTTTCCATCTTTGCCAATAATAATGGTGTTCACCGCGCCAATGCGTTGCGCAAGTGGATCTACATCATCAACAAGGGCTAAAGCGGCTTCTTTGTGCGGCACGGTGATATTACAGCCCACATAACCTTCACCTTTTAAACGACGGAGATTTGCGGATAATTGTTCCGGGTCCACGGGAATACGCAGATATTCACCATCAATTGCATAGTTTTGCAACCAAAACCCATGCACGCGTGGGGACAAGGAATGATCCACTGGCCATCCCATAACACCCGCACGTTTTAAGGGTCTCAGAGAAGGTTTTTCTTTAAGGCCCACGCTTATATTGCCCCATCAAGACGGTTATTCAACATATAAATGATTGTGTCGGCGATTTCTTCTATGGATTTTTTTGTGACATCGATCAGCGGCCAGTCGTTCACTTCATAGACCGCACGGGCTTCGTTGATTTCTTGTGTCACCGCGTTAAGGTCAGTATAATCTGTTTCTTCACGATGACCGTTTAATTCCATGCGCTGCTGACGGATATGCACCAACCGTTCCGGCTCTTTCGTGATACCGATAATCAATGGCCGTTGTGCTTGAAGTAATTCTTTGGGTAACGGCATACCTGGTACATATGGCACGTTTGCGGTTTTATACCCTTGGTTGGCAAGATAGATGCTGGTCGGCGTTTTGCTGGTACGTGAAACGCCAACCAAGACGATATCGGCATCGTTGATATCAGCTAGTGATTGACCTTCATCATGGGCTAAAACGTAATGCAGGGCATCAATTTTGGCGTAATAGTCACCATCCATAACGTGTTGAGATCCTGACCGCGCATCACGCACTAAACCCAGATAATTACTCATTTGCGAGAGCACAGGATTCAATATATCTATGCAGGGGAGCTTAAGTTTTTTACAACCCAAAATCAATTGTTCACTTAAAACATCATCAACCACGGTAAAAATCACGAAACCGGGGGCTTGGCGAATACCCTCTAGAACTTCATGAACCAATTCTTTGTTGTTCACCATAGTCCAACGTTTTTCAATCACCTGCACATCGCTAAATTGTACTATACAGGCACGCGATACGATATCTAAGGTTTGGCCTGTTGCATCGGAAATTTTATGAAGCACAATTGATGTCATTTTAAATCCATTCGCTCTTTCAATATGATCTGTATAAAATGTGCATAATAAAGAACAACTTTGAGCCTTACGACTTACCCTCTGGATAACAGGTCACTTATGACATTAATAACCCCCAGTGTACAACCTTCGCCACGCTGGTTGTATATCTCGCTTAAAAAATTTTATACTAAAATAATCCCCACATTTTAAGTACGATATATATAGGTCTAATACCTTGTAAACAAAATATTTTTATGTCCTAGATAAAGTCTTTTACCCAGGCCTTTATAGATCCTGTAAACCTGTGTATGAAGATCAGGTAAAATGCGGTACAAAAAATAATCCCCGATATCCCCACGACTACAACAACAACTACTCTTTATATTTTTAATTAAATATAGTTTGTTATAGAAAAAATTCGGTACATATAACTCCAAATAACAGGATTGAATGCCCGTGACAAAAATCTTTCTTCAGGCCCTTAAAGGCAAAACTTTACCGACCCCTCCAATCTGGTTAATGCGGCAAGCTGGTCGTTATCTTCCTGAGTATATGAAAGTTCGTTCTACAGCGAAAAACTTTTTAAACTTTTGTTATACACCTGATTTGGCGGTCGAAGTTACGTTGCAGCCTTTGCGCCGTTACGCGTTTGATGCGGCGATTTTATTTTCTGACATTTTAGTGGTGCCGGATGCTTTGGGCCAAAAGGTAGAATTTATACCAGGTTCAGGACCACAGCTTGAACCGATTAAAAATATGGCTGCGTTAGAACAAACGTTGAGCAGAAACGATTTTATGCAGCATTTAGAACCGGTGTTTAAAACCGTAAATAGATTGTCTAATGAAATTCCAAAAAGCACGGCTTTAATTGGTTTTGCAGGGGCGCCGTGGACGGTCGCGACTTATATGGTTGAAGGCAAGGGTTCAAAAAATTATGAAGAAATTCGGTCTATCGCTTATCAAGATCCAGTCTTTTTTCAAACCTTAATTGATCTGTTGGTGGATATGACTTCTGCCTATTTGATTGAACAGGCAAACCGAGGCGCAGAGGCTCTTCAATTGTTTGATAGCTGGGCTGGTGTGTTGAGTGAAAAACAATTTTACAAATGGTCTATTGAACCCATGGCTCGTATTGTTGAAAATGTTAAGGCCCTTCATCCTGATATACCGATTATTGGTTTTCCACGCGGTGCGGGAACGCTTTATGAAGCTTATGTCAGAGAAACAGGTATAGATGCAGTTGGTTTAGATCATACTGTGCCTTTAGAATGGGCGCGTGACAACCTGCAAAAGCACGTTTGTGTACAGGGAAACTTAGATAACTTATTGGTGGTTGCTGGTGGCCCACAAATGGATGCTGAGGCCCGTCGTGTTGTTGATATTTTGGGTGAYGGCCCGTTCGTGTTYAAYATGGGWCATGGYATYGTRCCACAAACGCCGCCGGAACATGTGGCGCGTTTGATTGATGTYGTACGSGGAAAAKATTAATTTATGAAACGTCTTGCTGTTGTSCTCTTTAACCTTGGTGGTCCTGATGGKCCWGATGCWATAAAGCCGTTTCTTTATAAYTTATTTAGTGATCCGGCGATYATMRMTGTTCCACAGCCTTTGCGGTGGCTTTTGGCTAAGTAYATTTCTGCTAAACGGGTTCCKTTTGCRCRAGAAATTTATAATCACATSGGTGGATCGTCGCCAATTTTGGACTTAACGCAAGCYCAAGGCGTGGCCTTGSAGCATGTTTTGGCAAAATCTTTTCCAGATACTAAAGTTGAAGTCTTTATMTCCATGCGCTATTGGCATCCGTTTAGCGCGSAAACGMTTCAGAARGTSAAGGCCTTCAATCCYGATCAGGTTGTTTTATTACCCYTATATCCGCAATTTTCGACGACCTCGACGGCGAGTTCTTTTATCGATTGGCAAAAGAGTKCTGCCGCGATTAATTTTGATGTTTTGACYAAGCGGGTGTGTTGTTATCCGACCGAACCAGGATTTATTCAAGCTCAAGCTGAATTGTTAAAAGCAGCTGTCGATCAAGCTAAATCTAGTGGTGGKCCTGTGCGYGTATTATTTTCGGCACATGGACTRCCTAAAAAAATMGTCGATAAAAAACATGACCCTTATCCAGATCATATTGAACAAGGGGCAACAGCGATTATAGCTTATCTTGAAGTTCAAGATTATCAGATTGATGATTGGCTTGTTAGCTACCAAAGTCGTGTTGGCTCATTAGAATGGATAGGACCTTCTACAGAAGATGAAATTATTCGCGCCGGACAGGACAAAGTTGGATTGGTGATCTTGCCCCTAGCTTTCGTGTCTGAACATTCTGAAACCTTGGTTGAACTTGATATTGAATATAAACAGGTGGCGGTTTCTCACGATGTTTCTACTTATGTGCGCGTACCCGCGGTGGGGACACACCCTAAATTTATTGGTGGTTTAAGAAACATTGTAATGAACACCTTGAACACAAAAGGTGATTTATGTGCACAAGGGAAAGATAAGCGTTTGTGTCGAGATGCTGATCGGGCTTGCCCTCAGCGTTCAATCGGGTAAACTGCGCCAATAATTTTTGGAGTGATACTATTTTGGATATTTATTACGATTGGATTAAAGCGTTCCATGTGATTTCTGTTATCGCGTGGATGGCGGGTCTTTTGTATTTGCCGCGCCTTTTCGTTTATCATAGCGAAGTTCAGATTGGTTCTGTACAGTCAGAAACGTTCAAACTTATGGAACGTCGTTTATTACGGGGAATTATGAACCCGGCGATGATCGCAAGTTGGGGCTTTGGTCTTTGGATGCTTTCGATCAACAATATGTGGACGGATGGTTGGGTACACGCTAAAATCTTGTGTGTTGTTGTGTTGACGATTACTCACATGTTTATGAGCAAATGGCGCAAGGACTTTGAAGCCGATCACAATAAGCGAACGCCAAAATTTTACAGAATGGCGAATGAAATACCAACTGTGTTGATGATTGCCATCGTGATTTTCGTTGTGGTTAAACCTTTCTAAACAAGTCTTTACAACTCAATATAAAAGGTCCTGGACATAAATACCTTTTTTAAGGTATGGATATTATAATAATTATCCATGTAACTCTATTCTTGTGGTCCCCCCACGTTTGAATAATGGTTTCCTGTTTGTTCGGGCAAAACCACCATTTTTCCTCATCGGCACTGCCGATTCACTCATTATTTCTTGTAAAGGCGCGGGTTCGTTCATGAATCTTAAAGAATTAAAAATTAAACCACCAGCCGATCTTTTGCTTTTAGCAGAAGATTTAGAAATTGAAAATGCCAGCTCTTTGCGTAAGCAGGAAATGATGTTTGCCATTTTAAAGCGGTCTGCCGAACAAGGCACCAATATTTATGGTGARGGCGTTTTGGAAGTTTTGCAAGACGGCTTTGGCTTTTTGCGTTCTCCACAAGCTAACTATTTGCCTGGTCCAGATGATATTTACGTGTCACCAAACCAAGTGCGGCGCTTTGGCTTGCGCACGGGTGACACGGTCGAAGGTGAAATTCGTGCCCCCAAAGAAGGGGAGCGTTATTTTGCGTTGATGAAGGTTATATTTATCAACTTTGAAGACCCCAGTGCAGTTAAGCATCGGACCAACTTTGACAACTTGACGCCGCTTTATCCTGATCAGCGCTTGTTGATGGAAATCGATAACCCTGAGCAGAAAGATCTTACCGGGCGTATTATGGATTTGATCACGCCGATTGGGATGGGACAACGGGCCTTAATTGTGGCTCCTCCGCGGACCGGTAAAACGGTTATGCTGCAAAATATTGCACATTCTTTGGCGGCTAATCACCCAGATAGCTATCTTATTGTTTTGCTGATTGATGAGAGACCTGAAGAAGTGACCGATATGTCGCGTTCTGTTCAGGGTGAAGTCGTAAGTTCGACATTTGATGAACCGGCGACTCGTCACGTGGCCGTTGCTGAAATGGTTATCCAAAAAGCTAAGCGTTTGGTTGAACATAAGCGAGATGTCATCATTTTGCTGGATTCCATCACCCGTTTGGCCCGTGCTTATAATACGGTTGTGCCCAGTTCTGGTAAAGTCTTGACCGGTGGTGTCGATGCCAATGCTTTGCAACGGCCAAAGCGGTTCTTTGGTGCGGCGCGTAATGTTGAAGAGGGTGGTTCTTTAACCATTATTGCCACGGCTTTGATTGATACCGGGTCGCGTATGGATGAGGTTATYTTTGAAGAATTTAARGGKACAGGYAACTSYGAAATYATMWTGGAYCGYAAAGTTTCYGATAAACGYAYYTTCCCRGCSATYGATRTYACMAAATCTGGYACGCGTAAGGAAGAATTNSTKKGYKRWWAAGGCNACRTTRTCCAAAATGTGGGTGTTGCGGCGTATTTTAATGCCGATGGGTGTGACGGATGCTATGCAGTTCCTTTTGGATAAACTCCGCCTGACCAAAAATAATTCAGACTTCTTTGACACAATGAACACCTAATAGCATTTACGTAAATATATAAAAACCCGGTCAATTGGCCGGGTTTTTTGTTATGTGTGTGTGCGTTTGTGTTAAGATATTGTACCTTCTAGGCGCAGTAATATTTTTTTGGTTTGTACTCCATCTCCACCGGAATAATTTCCGATCTTACCATTTGCGTTAATGATGCGGTGGCAGGGAATGATGATGGGAATTGGGTTTGCCCCGCAGGCTCCTCCCACGGCGCGAGGGCCTGAATTGAGGTGCTTCGCGACTTCGCCATAGCTATGGCAGTGCCCCGTTGGTATCTCTGTCATGCGCTGCCACACTCTTTTTTGAAAGGGTGTGCCTCGGGGGTTTAAGGCCAAGGCTGAAAAATCAGCGTGGCCAACTTTAAAATAATCAGCAAGCAGTTTGGAGGCTTGAGCTAAAACGACACACTTTGTCGTGCGAGGTGCATCCGCACCACGGCCCCAGCATAATGCGGTGATATGTGCGTCTTCAGCAAAAAGTGTTAATTCGCCGACCGGGCTTTTGATGCAAAGTGTTTCCATTTTATTATGGTATTGTCTTTTATGATGATTGCGCAAGTTTCATTTGTGTTGGTCTGGAAAATAACCGTAGAGTTACGTGGTCTGAGTTCGAACACGTCGCCAAAACCCTAATGAGCGTGGGCTTGTCCCTCAGTATTCTGATGTCAAATTTACCGTCTGTGCCTCAACCCTATTTTAGAATTCACGTTTTTTGTTGTACGAATCAGCGCCCCGAAGGCCACCTTCGTGGGTCTTGTGCAGCACGGGGCAGTGTAAAGTTGCGCAATTACATGAAAATCAGGGCTAAGGAACTGGGACTTGGGGACGTTCGTATTAATACGGCAGGGTGCTTAGACCGCTGTGAACTTGGGCCGACCCTTGTCGTTTATCCGGATGAAACGTGGTATAATGCACAGACGCCGGAAGATATTGATGAAATTTTGCAAACCCATATTATTGATGGCGGGCGGGTTAAGCGGCTTATGCTGTTGCCAGAGGATTAAAAACGATGGGATTTGGGGGCTTGCCCGTAGCGCAGAATGAGACCATTTTTGCCCTTGCCAGCGGTCAAGGCCGGGCAGGGGTGGCGGTGATTCGTATTTCCGGTCCCAATGCAGCGCATGCCCTATCGTCTATGCTCAATAAGTCCCTGCCTGCTCCACGGACGGCACGTTTGTCTCGGTTATTTGATCCGAGATCGGGGGAAACACTTGATGATGCTTTGGTCTTATGGTTTGTCGCTCCGGCTAGTTTTACCGGGGAAGATGTAGCGGAACTGCACATTCATGGCGGTGTTGCTGTGATTGATGGTGTGCTGGGGGCGCTTTCTCATATTGAGGGGCTGCGGCTTGCGGCTCCGGGGGAATTTACGCGCCGTGCGTTTGATCATGGTAAGCTTGATCTTACACAAGTTGAGGGACTTGCCGATCTGATCGCAGCAGAGACGGAGGCCCAGCGCAAACAAGCCTTACGTCAGGCAGAAGGGGCGTTAGGCAAAATTTATGACGGGTGGCGTGTGCGGCTTGTTCGGTCGCTGGCCCATTTTGAGGCCGAGCTTGATTTTTCCGACGAAGAATTGCCGCAAGACCTTCATGATCAGGTGGTTTCGGGTGTGCGAGATCTGCACGGCTTAATTCTTGCCCATCTTGCAGATGGTCGTCAAGGCGAGCGACTGCGTGATGGTTTGCGTCTTGCGATCATAGGGCCGCCCAATGCTGGAAAGTCATCGCTGATGAATGCCCTATCCCAGCGTGATGCAGCGAWTGTTTCCGATCGCGCGGGCACAACACGTGATGTGATTGAAGTCCATTTAAACTTGGGGGGCTATCCGCTTTTGGTCGCTGATACCGCCGGATTACGCGTGAGTGGAGATCATATTGAACAAGAAGGTGTGCGGAGGGCGCGGGCGTGGGCTGATACTGCTGATCTTATCTTGGCCGTGTTTGATGGGACCGCTCCTGAAATTTTTGATGTTGAAACGCGTGCTATGCTTAATGATCGTACCTTGGTTGCCGTCAACAAGGTTGATGCTATGGCAGCGGACGTTCCCGATTGTATAGATGGTTTTCCGGTTGTGGCGCTCTCTGTGAAAAGTGGTGTGGGACTGGATACGGTGTTGGATCAACTGTCGGTGCGTATCGAGGAAAAATGTCGGACGACCAGTGAAGGCCCGGCGCCGACGCGTGCGCGCCACCGCGAGGCGTTGCAACGCACAGAACAAGCTTTGCTGAGGTTTTTGACTCAAGAGTCTCATCGCAATATTGGCCGTGAATTGGAAGCGGAAGACTTACGCCTTGCGGCACGTGAACTTGGTCGTATCACGGGTCGGGTTGATGTGGAGGACTTGCTTGATGTTATCTTTCGTGATTTTTGCATCGGTAAGTAAGGACTTCAAACAACCGTGTCGAAATAGCAATGTTTCACGTGAAACAATTTAAGGCCTTTTGWCATTGGGTGTTTGACTTGCTGYKGYGGKCTSCCTAAGTTCCCYTCATGAWRACCACMRAYCAAMATAYAGAMTATGACGTYATTATYGTYGGRGGCGGRCACGCRGGGACCGAAGCCTGYGCTGCGGCTGCGCGCCTGGGTGCGMGAACGGCKCTGATTACKCATAAAATTTCCACCATTGGCGAAATGTCATGTAACCCAGCGATTGGCGGCTTGGCTAAGGGGCAATTGGTGCGCGAAGTTGATGCTTTGGATGGGATCATGGGTCGAGCTGCGGACGTCGGCGGCATTCAATTTCGTATGTTGAATCGGTCTAAGGGTCCAGCTGTGCGAGGTCCTCGTGCGCAAGCAGACCGCAAGCTTTATCGTCAAGCTGTTCAGAAATTGCTACATGAACAAGAGGGTCTGAGCTTGGTTGAAGCTGCGGTTGAAGACGTGGTGTTAAATCGGGACGGGCGTATTTCTGGGGTTAAGCTTTCTGACGGCCGGACTCTATCGTGTGCGGCAGTGGTTCTAACCACAGGTACGTTTTTGCGTGGCCTTATTCATCTTGGGCAAGAGACTTTTCGGGCGGGGCGACTTGGCGATCCTTGTGCGGTGGGCTTGGCGTATACCCTTCGTCGCCTAAAGTTTTCGCTTGGACGGCTAAAGACCGGAACACCCCCTCGATTAGACGGTAACACGATCGATTGGGATAGCCTTCAAAGTCAGCCTGGTGATGTGAAGCCAGAACCCTTTTCATTTCTTAATGATGAAATTACACAGCGTCAAATTTGTTGTGGGGTGACCCACACCACGCCCCAGACTCATAAGCTTATCATGGATAACCTGGAACGTGCGCCCTTGTATTCCGGACAGATCGAAGGCACTGGACCCCGTTATTGCCCGTCCATAGAAGACAAGGTGGTTCGCTTTGCGGATCGTTCATCTCATCAATTATTTCTTGAACCCGAAGGGTACGATGATGCCACTGTCTATCCCAATGGAATCTCAACATCTTTGCCCCGTGATATTCAAGAAGCGATGCTCAAGACCATTCCCGGGCTTGAACACTGTAGGATGCTTAAGCCCGGTTATGCTATTGAATATGATTTTGTTGATCCGCGAGAACTGAGTCATACTCTGGAAACCCACCGGGTACCCGGGCTCTATTTTGCAGGCCAAATAAACGGCACGACTGGATATGAAGAGGCGGCTGCTCAAGGCTTAATCGCTGGACTTAATGCGGCTCTGAAAACGAGTGGGGAAGGGGAGCCCTTCGTATTGGATCGTTCTGAGGCTTTTATTGGTGTTATGATTGATGACCTTGTTACCCTGGGAACCCAAGAACCATATCGTATGTTTACATCACGGGCTGAATATCGGCTTCGCCTGCGTGCGGATAATGCGGATCTTCGTTTGACACCTCGGGGCATTGCTATCGGCTGTGTCGGGCCTGTTCGGCGAAAATCATTCGAACAGCGTGAACGTGACGTTAAACACGCCATGGAGGTGACCGGGTGCCTGAGTATTACGCCGAACGCATTGAGAACACATAACTTAACAGTTAATCAAGATGGGAAAAGACGTAGTGTTAAACAACTTCTGGCGTATAACCATTTGAAGTGGCCTGACTTGGCTAAAATTTGGCCTGAACTTAATGACATTACGCCGCGTGCGCGCGAACAAGTGGAGATCGAGTCCCAATACGCTGGATACCTTGATCGTCAAGAGGTCGATGTGCACGCTTTTCGTAAAGATGAGGGCCTTCGTATATCGGCTGATATAGATTATGATTGTGTTTCGGGTTTAAGCAATGAAATGCGCGCAAAATTTTCCCAGGTTAAGCCGACCACGCTTGGACAAGCCGCGCGCATATCGGGTGTGACGCCAGCGGCTTTAACTATTTTATTAGCCTTCGTGCGCCGGTAATCCTGCGCTTAAATTGAGCGTAGACCTGAAAGCAATGTTTCACGTGAAACATTCCAGACCTGAAAGAAAACATATCCTATGACGGCGATTGTGACAGCAGCCGACTTTCAAGCCGCAACGCAAGTGTCAGATGAGACGCTGGATCGGCTGCAGGCCTATGGTGATCTTTTATCAAAATGGCAGGCTAAGATCAATTTAGTCGGGCCCAATACATTATCTCAGATGTGGTCGCGCCATATGCTGGATTCAGCACAAATGACCAGTTTTATTAAGCCAGGCGCACGTGTGGTTGATATGGGCAGCGGGGCGGGCTTTCCGGGGTTGGTGCTGGCGATTATGCTTCAAGGGCAAGGCATCGATATGCACTTGGTCGAAAGTGACCAGCGCAAATGTTCGTTTCTGCGTGAAGTTAATCGAATTTGTGCAGCCGGGGCGACGATTCATACCGCGCGGATTGAAGAGTTGGACTCCCTTAAGGTTGACGTCGTGACGTCGCGGGCGCTGGCTAGTTTGGACAAATTATTACATTATGCCGATTTTCACCGCTTATCCACAGGAAAATGTGTGTTTCTTAAGGGAAAACGATGGCTTGAGGAATTGACGGAAGCGCAAAAAACCTGGAAAATAGACATTGTTGATCAGCCTAGCTGTACAGAACCAGCGGGACGAATTATCGAGCTCTCTAACATTGAAAGAATTTAAGCTCATGGCCAATTGGAATGAAGTAGCCCAAAAGATAACCCTGCCGGATCCCGCACAAGGCCCGCGTATTATTGCGATTGCTAACCAAAAGGGCGGGGTGGGCAAAACCACTACGGCCATTAATTTAGCGACCGCCCTAGCAGCGGTTAAGAAAAAGGTTTTGTTGATTGATCTGGACCCCCAAGGCAACGCGTCAACGGGTGTTGGAATCGGGCGCCATGAGCGTAAGCTCGATACCTACCGTATGCTTATTGATGGTACTGCGTTAGGTGACGTGGTGCAGCATTCCAGTGTACCGGGCCTTGACGTTGTGCCGGCGGGTGTGGACTTATCGGGTGCTGAGTTGGAATTGGTGGACATGGAAGCCCGCGAACATCGTCTTAAACAAGCGATCGGTGATGGTGCACAAAATTATGACTATGTGTTGATTGACTGTCCTCCGGCCTTGGGTCTGTTGACCTTGAACGCCTTGGTTGCCAGCCAAGCGGTCCTAATCCCGCTACAGTGCGAGTTTTTTGCCCTGGAAGGCTTAAGCCATTTGATGAAAACCATAGAACGCGTCCGTAAAGTCTTTAACCCAATCTTAGAAATTCAAGGGATTGTGTTGACGATGTTTGATAAGCGTAACAATTTGTCAGAACAGGTGTCTAGCGATGTTCGGGAATACTTTGGGGACAAGGTTTATAACACCGTTATTCCGCGCAATGTTCGTGTTTCGGAAGCCCCATCTTATGGTCGTCCGGTGTTGATGTATGACATGCAATGTGCAGGTTCGCAGGCCTACTTGCATTTAGCGGGTGAAGTTCTGCGCCGCGAAGGGCATACGAGCATTTAGGCAATCGCCGATACGATAAGGAAAAGACAATGGCAGAACGAAAACTAGGGATGGGCCTTTCGGCTTTGTTGGGCGAAGATTTATCAGATATGCCCGGCGTAGAAAATGGCAATGCGATTAAGCTTGTGGCGATTGGCTATTTAAAGCCTGGAAAATATCAGCCACGGAGCGCTTTTGGTGAAGATGAATTACGAGGCCTGGCGGAATCCATACGGGAAAAGGGTGTGTTGCAGCCTTTGTTGGTGCGACCCCTAGCCGAACGTGCGGGAACCTATGAAATCATCGCCGGAGAACGGCGCTGGCGGGCGGCACAGTTGGCACAAATCCATGAAGTGCCGGTGATTGTGCGTGATTTTGATGATCGTGAAACCCTTGAAGTTGCATTGATCGAAAACTTGCAGCGCCAAGACTTATCCCCATTAGAAGAAGCCGATGGTTATCGGCGCCTGATGAATGAATTTAGCCATACCCAAGAAGCCCTTGCCACGGCGTTGGGGAAGAGCCGCCCACATGTCGCCAATATGCTGAGATTGCTGACTTTACCGGATGCGGTTAAAGCCATGATTGATGAGGGTGAGCTTACGGCGGGCCACGCACGTGCTCTGATTAGCTGTCCGGATGCACACCAGTTGGCAAAGAAAATCGTCAAAAAAGGCCTAAATGTTCGTCAAACGGAAAAGTTGGTTAAGGCATCGGGTGCTGAAAAATCAACGACTACGGTTAGGGCGAGCCAAACTAAGACTGATACTGCAAAAGACGTTGATACCCTGGCTCTTGAAAACGATCTGGCTAATTTATTAGGGCTTAAAGTTACTATTCAAGACAAAGATGGTCGGGGCCAGGTTGTTATTCACTATGAATCCTTGGAACAATTGGATGGTGTTCTGGCTCGTCTGACGTAGTGGGCGCGTCTTTGTGTTGACAGATAGTAAACGTATTCATTCGTCGGACGTAATGGTCAGCTATACACTATCTACATGTGTAGTTTTTATATTATACAATTAGTGCAATATATTGCACTAATTGACCACCCCTAGACCATTGTAATACATACCTTTAAAGTCATAAATGATGACAAACTTGGTTAATCACCAGAAAATTATATAATGATTTGAACTATTAAATTAAACACGAGAGGTTTAAACCGAATTGTTCGTATAATTTGACTAAGTCTATTATGTGATCGTTATGTAAGAGAATGTCATTAGCACGATTGCATCTTAAGAAGAGTACACCGGTATATCTAGAAGACAATGCCGATTATAGTAAAAACTCTTTAATATCAAGAATCTGCATGTAAATACTCAAGTAAAATGAGACTGCTTTATGATGACAACGGAGTAAGAATAAAGTGGAACAAGTCAAATGGGATTGACGTGCTGAAACCAAAGAAGTGTTGTTGTGCAAGACTTAGGGATATTATAAATTTTCAGCGGCTCGTCCAAAATGAGCATTTGCAAGACTATTGAATTTGAAGAAATGACGCTATGCTTGAAGTGCACACATGTGCTTTTCAGCACTATCTAGCGCAGCCGTTGTTATCTTCTATCTCTATTAATGAGTCCTAAGCCTAAGCCTCATAGAGTATAAATAATTTAAATATTTGAGTTATGTATATTAAAAAAACCTTTGAACCGAAACACCATATTTTTATAACTGTATCAAAACGTATTAACGTGAGGATACCTTTAAGCTGAACGCCGCCTTGCCGGGCGTCCACTTTGGGCTGCTTGGGCCAGGGCTAGGAACGCTCGACCCGTAACGGCGGCGGCAGGAAGGCCAGTGGTCTTGCAGTCGATTTCGCACTGGGTCAGAACCTCGAACGCCCGAACGAGTTTTTGTGATGACCACACATTGAGTTGAGCCTTAAAAGCATCCGCACGCATGAACATGACTGGCGGACGTAGGGCCTTTACGGCTTCTCCCACATTTAAGCCCCTGGTTATTTCACCACGTGCAAGAGATAGCCGATGAAAATGGCGCTGACAGGCGCGTACCAATTGAACGGGATTTGTGCCATCGGCAAGAACCCGCGACAAAGTAGAGTCAAGCAGGGCAAAATTCCCACTGGCCGCTGCATAAATGACATCATCAACATTATTGGCTGCTGTATCACCGATCACCGCTTGAACATGCGTTGAGGTCACTTGTTTGTCATCACCCATATAAAGGGCAAGTTTGTGCAGTTCTCCACGCGTTACGGACCGATCGGCACCCAAATGTTGAGCCAACAAGAAAACAGCATCGCGATCAGCAGTAAGGCCATGCGAGGTGAGGGTTTCTTTAATAATGTTGGGAAGGGTGCGGGCATCATCGCTATAACAGGGCAGACACACCGCATTTTTAGCGGTTTCAAAGAGCTTGCGTAATTTTGAACGGGGATTCAAATCGCCGGCATCTATAATAACGACGGTATCGGTAACGACATCGGCGTGTAGAAGGCCTTCGCACGCTAAAACGCACAAATCGCTGGCTTGGCGGACCCGCACCAAGCGCTGACCGCCACCAAACGAAATGCTTTGCGCTTCGTCAGCCAGCCTTGCGGGATCATTTTTGAGGTCCGTTGCGAACAATTCGGCAACACGAAAGGGGTCATTTAAATCTTGGAGAACGCCCTTACAGAGGTGCATCGCGCGTTCTTGGACCAACCCTTCATCAGGGCCAAAGATCAATATCGCACGTGTTGATGGGTCCGGAGATCGAAGAAAGGCTTCAATTTTAGCGCCCTTTAATTTCATCAGTTGGGGTAACCGTAATTAACATTTGATGAGCGGCGTCGTGATGGCGCATTTGCAGTAGGGGGTTTAGGAGCATTGATTTTAAAATGCACGGCGATCCGAGAGCGCAGAGACCTAGCAAGATCAATAATGGCAAGTTTACGGGCGTTCGCCTGTGCCGCTAGGTTCGCAAAATCAGAACTGAGTATGTTATAGCTTGCGACGGTTTCTAGGGTTCCTGAAATAATTGAAGCGTGGYCACTGATCCGGGTTAATTGATAGGCGCTGATTAAATGCAAATTAGAGCGGGTGGCAAATTGTGTTTGATCAATAGCAAGGCTTGTCATGCTTTCGGTGAGGGAAACGCTTAGAGTGTAGACAGGCGCAACATTAGACGATTTAGGAGAAAGACGTTGTTGAAGTTCATTGCGCATGATTTGCCCCACACGGTCCGGGATGTAACTCACGGAAATAGAAGCGAGTGCGCTTTGCATATAAGGCTGAGTACTATTTTGCGCATAAAGGGGCGAAAATCCACAAGCATTCAGCCCAAACAGCGAAAAGATTAGCACCATTGGGGCAAACTCTTTTGATTTTCTTTTAAACCACAACATTAACAATCCTATTGGGGACAACAATAACTTTGCGTGCTGGTTTGGCGTGCATGGCTTGTATAACGGTCTCCAAGGCCAAGGCCGCAGCTTCGATTTGATCGCTTGGACAATCGATAGCGACTTCAAGGGTGCCGCGCTTTTTGCCGTTGACTTGTACCGCTATGGTGACTTTATCGTCAACCAACAATTTAGGATCAGCCTGAACCCAGGGTGCACCGGAAATCAGACCCTCATGGCCCAGAGTTTCCCAGAGTTCTTCAGCCAAATGTGGCATGATGGGGTGAATTAAAACGGCCACGGCCTCAAAGGCTTCACGGCGTACCCATATAGAGGCTGTATCAGCAGCCTCAAAGGTTTCTAGAGCATTCGTCAATTCACGGATGCGCGCGACAGCTTTATTAAAATGAAAATTGTCTAAATCATGGGTTACCGCATCCATGGTTTTGTGGACATGAACCCGCATGGTTAAAGCAGCACCTTCAATTGTGGCTGGGGCTTGGGCGCCACGCGCGCTTAGAGGTTGGGTGGAGCCATGGATGAGACGCCAGATGCGACCAACATATCGCCACGCGCCTTCAACCCCGGAATCTGTCCAATCAAGGTCCCGGTCTGGCGGGCTGTCTGACAACATAAATAAGCGTGCTGTATCCGCACCATAGGTGCCAATAATCCGTTCCGGGTCAACAACGTTCTTTTTGGACTTAGACATTTTTTCCGAACGCCCGATGATTACATCTACGCGGGAGTCAGCTTCGCCGGGAGTCAGCCACACGCCATCGGGGGATTGATAGGTTTCATGACAGATCATGCCTTGAGTCATTAACCCAGCAAAAGGTTCCTTAACATCAAGATAGCCACAGTCTTTGAGCGCGCGGGTGAAAAAACGTGAGTATAAAAGGTGTAATACTGCATGTTCCACGCCGCCGATGTATTGATCAACAGGCAGCCAGTAATTGGCCTTAGCCGGATCAAAGGCTTTCGTCGATGTTGGATCAGTATAGCGCGCAAAATACCAAGAGGATTCGAAAAAAGTATCAAAGGTGTCGGTTTCCCGAACGGCATCCTTAGCGCATGTGGGGCACATTGTGTGCTTCCACGTGGGGTGAAAATCCAAAGGATTGCCTGTGACGTTCAGGTCGACATCATCGGGCAAGGTGATCGGCAATTGGTCTTCGGCAACGGCAACGGGGCCACAGTCGGCGCAATGGATGATCGGAATGGGACAGCCCCAATAGCGTTGGCGCGAAATACCCCAATCGCGCAGACGATATTGGACCGTGCCTTTACCCTGACCGTTAACGGACAGTTGGTGAATGGCGGCTGATTTAGCTTCTGCGCCACTTAACCCATTCAGAAAACCTGAGCACACTGTGATGCCATCATCGGTAAAGGCCTCAGTTGCGCGCGCGGCAAAATCGTCTAACCAAGATTGTTCGTCTTGCGTTCCGACAACAGTGTGCGGGGCAATGACGGGGATCACGGGAAGTTTATATTTACGGGCAAAATCTAAATCGCGCTGATCGTGGGCGGGGCAGCCAAAGACGGCCCCTGTGCCATAGTCCATAAGGACGAAGTTCGCGATGTAAATGGGCAGTTCAAGGCCTTTGATAAAGGGGTGTTTTACCTTTAGGCCCGTATCAAGGCCTTCTTTTTCGGCACTTTCGATCACGGCTTGTGATGTGCCGAGGGCGTTGCATTTCTGGACAAAGGCCGCAACGTGTTCATTTTTTTGGGCAAGCCCCAAGGCCAGCGGGTGGTTAGCGGCAATGGCCATGAATGATGCGCCAAACAGCGTATCTGGGCGGGTGGTATAGATTTCAAGCTGGTTGGTATTGTGGGTAAGATCAAAAAAGACTCGTGCACCTTCGGATCGTCCAATCCAATTGTCTTGCATGACGCGGACTTTTTCCGGCCAGCGGTCTAAACCCTTAAGGTCAGATAGAAGGTCTTCGCCATAGTGGGTAATTTTTAAAAACCATTGAAACAGTTGTTTCTTTTCGACTTCAGCCCCGGACCGCCAGCCCCGTCCATTTATAACTTGTTCATTGGCTAAGACCGTTTGTTCGACCGGGTCCCAATTGACCCAACTTTCTTTGCGATAGGCGAGGCCTTGTTTGAGAAAATCAAGGAACATCTTTTGTTCATGGCGATAATAATCAGAATGACAGGTCGTGATTTCACGGTCCCAATCATACGATAAGCCCATCGTTTTAAGCTGAGCCTTCATCGTTTCGATATTTTGGTAGGTCCAAGTCGCGGGATGTGTCTTGTTTTGTTTCGCCGCATTTTCAGCGGGCAAGCCAAAAGCATCCCAACCCATGGGGTGCAACACGTTGAAACCTTGCGCACGTTTGAACCGCGCGACGACATCGCCAAGGGTGTAGTTGCGGACATGGCCCATGTGGATGCGCCCGGATGGATAGGGGAACATTTCCAACACATAATATTTAGGGCGGGTCGTGTCCTCGGTGGCCTTGAATGTTTGAGCCTCAGCCCACGTATTTTGCCATTTAGCTTCGGTCGCTTTGAAATTATACACCGACATGAGCGGTCTCTATCCTAGGGTATGTAAATGTAATAAGGGTATGCATATATATAATGTGGAGGCTAATCACCAGGCGTAAGCCACGGCCTTATTGCAGCTTGCGGGTTTCATTACGCAATTGGCGCGCTCGGGTTAAAATGGCATCTTCAATTTTTCGCCCGGCTTTTTCATCTATTGGGGCATCTTTCCATCCGGTTGGGGATTGAACTTGGCGAAAAATGGAAACGCGGATGCCATCGGCGCGCAATTGGCGGCCCAAAATATAGGTGTTGACCTTAAACCGTTCCAACGGCGTTTCAGCAGGAGAATACCAATCGGTCAAAATAACGCCGCCGAACGGATCAGCACTGGTCACAGGTAAAAAAGCGATGGTGTCCAGGGTTGCGCGCCATAAAAAAGAATTAACACCAAGGCCGCCTCCGCCCGCTGCGCCCGCTTTGCTTTTGCTGCCCGCCAAATCAAGGCCCCCTTTGCCAAAGACCGTATCGCGCACATCGGACTGATTTTGACGCCCAACTTCTCCGGCTCTTCTTTTGCGCGGTAAGTTAAGGGCTTGGCGCTCACACGCGCTTAAGGTAAAGATGGCCAAAATGGCAATGAGGGTGAATTTTGCTGCGTTACTTTTACTCATAATATAAGGACTGGCTCCGTTAAAACCGCAATGGGCTGAACATCCGTAAAACGCGTACATCATACCTGTCTAAAAGGTTCTCGCAATGTGAGATGTTCGTAAATAGAAAAATTCTGCGATAATTGGGCAAAAAAAGCAAAAATATGAAATGCAGGGCCCCGTAAGAGCTGGATAAAAGCTAAAATGGTGCAAAATTATCACAGCGTGTAGTTTTTGCACCACAAAGGGATGAAGGGCGCTTGCTAATGGATCAAACAAAGGGGAATATGCATTCATCCAAGTTTTGGGGTCACAAAACAATTAACACCGTCCAATGATTGAAGTCAGAACACTGACGAAACACTGGGCACAAAATCTCTAGGAGAGACCATGAAAAAGATCCTTCTCGCGACCACAGCAGTTGTCGCACTTAGCACCGTATCTGCTCAAGCTTTTGCAGCAGACAAAATCAAATTGGAACTCGGCGGTTTCATGCAACAATATGTTGCTATCGCCAACAATGACGAAGTTGCTCCTGCAAACGGCGGCGTTGCACGTGGTGTTAACTTAAATCAGTGGTCAAGTTCGGAAGTTTACTTCCGTGGTAGCACGAAGCTTGATAACGGCCTTACTGTTAAAACTGACATCCAAATGGAAACGAATACTCGTACCGTTGGCGCGCGGAACTTCGATGTTGCATCTTTGGAAGTTTCAAGTGACGCAATCGGCGCTGTGACCATCGGTTCAACAACCCATGCTGTTGACAGCTTCACAACACGTGCTCCAAACGTTGGCCTCGACTTTGGTGACATGGCTGCTAACTTCAACGTAAATGCAGACTCAGCAACAACAGCTTCCGCTGCTGCTAGTCCTACAACGGGCGTACAATTGGATGATTTGGGTAACAAGGGCTTGAAACTGAAATATGTTTCTCCTAACTTCTCTGGCATCAACGTTTTTGCTGATTATGCTGCTGGCGATACCACCGGTCAGTTGACGCAACAAACAGGCACTCAGAACGACATCTATTCATACGGCGTTGCATACAGCGACGAAGTTGCTGGTATGACCGTTAGTGCTGATCTTTCACACGCAAATATTAACCCTGCTTTTGACCAAAATCACGTTGGTGTGAACGTTGGCATGGCTGGCTTCACTGTTGGTGCTGGTTACACGGTATTCAAGGATGCAACTTCTATTGCTGGTTCTTTGACAGACACCAAGACCAATGCTGACGGTAAAGGTTATGAATTCGGTGTAGCTTATCAAACTGGCCCATACAGCGTTTCCGCTTTGTATGCAAAAGTGAAGAACAAGGGCACAGTTGCCGCAACTCAAGACAACATTGATACCACATGGTCTGTCGCTGGTGCGTACGACTTGGGTGCTGGTGTTGCTTTGACGGGTACATACTACTCGCAAAAGTTTGACAAAGAAAATACCGGTACTGCTCCAACCACGTTTGCAACTGGTAAAGCAACCACCGGTAAAGCGTTTGTTGCTGGTCTTGAAGTTGGCTTCTAGGTTAACTTTAACTTAGACGACATTTGGAAAAGGGCGGCTTTTGGGCCGCCCTTTTTTCTTGTTCCCATCTCTGATTCATATTGAATAGTTAATAACTTAGCTTAATCTAGCCACCCTTTGATGGCCGCCAACCCAAATATATATTTAGATTTAAGCCTCCGGGCCGTCAGCGCCGATATGCCGCCCAATGTAATAATACGCACCGTGCTCACCGTATGCATGCGGGCCAACCGTATGGCCCGTAAGTGGCCTAAACATTGGCTATTTGGGTGGCTTTTGGTTGGAAAAACGGGCGATAACACGCTAACATCGGCGCCCGCTTGACCCGCCCACCATAAAGCGCGTTGAGAATGCGCGGCACAGCTAACCAGAAAGCCTGGTTTAAAGGCCTTACAGCGGGACGGGCGACGGCGCGTCGTCTGTTCAGATAAATGGACTCCGTCAGCACCAAGCCTTAGGGCCAAACGCATATCTTCAGCCAGAAACACTTTTAGCCCCAAACGATGAGCCGGCAAAATTATGCGCCGCGCCAATTGCAGGCGGAGGTGTGGATCTGTATGGCGCACCACAACGCACGCCCCTCTGGGCAAGCGGTTCAGAAGTTGAAGGGGATCTGGCAACCGAATTTGGTCGGTAAACAGATAATAAACGGGTATTTTTGGGTTAGGTCGATGTCTCCAATTGAGCGGGGACGCCAGCTTTGCTAGTTTAATCATCATAAATGTTTAGCCCAAACGGAGCCTTCATGGAAACTTCTTATCCGAACCCCCCTTATTCGACCCCTTCTTATCCTGTAACCAATGTTCAGGGGAATTTACGCGCTGTACAGCAAAAAATTGTAACGGCATGCCAAAAATATGGACGTCCACGGGATCAAGTCACGTTGGTCGCGGTTTCAAAATTTCATGATGCGACAGAAATTCGCCCGGCTTTGGAATCTGGACAGCGTGTGTTTGGGGAAAACCGGGTGCAAGAAGCACAAGGCAAATGGCCGGACTTGCGGGTAGCTTACCCAGATGTAGAACTTCATCTGATTGGACCCCTACAAACCAACAAGGTTAAACAGGCGGTGGCAACATTCGATGTGATTGAAACAGTAGACCGGGAAAAACTTGCTCGTGCCTTGGCCCATGAATTTCAAGCCAGCAACAGAAATCTTGCGGTTTATATTCAGGTCAATACCGGGGAAGAAGACCAAAAGGCGGGCGTGAGTCCTGATGAAGTCGATGCGTTTGTAAAATTGTGTCGCGATGACTTAAGGCTAACAGTTGAAGGGCTGATGTGTATTCCCCCTGCCAACGAAGAACCCGCCCTGCATTTTGCCCTTTTGGCCAAAATTGCGGCCCGTAATGATCTACTAGGTCTATCTATGGGCATGAGTGGAGATTTTGAAACGGCAATTTCTTTGGGGGCAWCACATGTCCGGGTCGGCACGGCTATTTTTGGACAACGTTAATCACAGATCGGGCTGTTGCTTGTTTTAGTATGTTCAATACATCGCATAATGCCAGAGCAATACAGCCTTCTGTTGGTGTATAAGATGAATGGGCAACATGTATGAAAATAGCGCTGCCCTGGCCAAGCTGAACGGGATCGGTGTTGTACAACAGTTCGACCACCACGTCATAAATGTGATCCGTACGCCATAATTCTTCGTAATGACCCAGATGGGGCAAAACGATGAGCTGATTATAGTCGGCGTGTGATGGATCGTCACACCACCCCATATCTTTGGTGATTTTGATGCATTGAAGGTCGGTTTGTGGTTGTGAAATTCGGTCCGCACGCCAAAATACACGGCCCATAACGTGGTGGCCCAAAGGTGTAATGCCATCGCCTTCGCTAATTTTGTGACCAATTCCCCCACGGCCCAGGGCACAGCGCCAACGGTTATGGCYTRWTGTAACATACCCATCGCAATCTACGGTAAAGATCATGYATCACCKGRCCAGATCAAYTARCTTTKGCGCKGGYCATYGGTGGGGAGGATRGATTTAGCATTGTGWGCGGTTTCATAGGCRCCTGTTGCTTGYTGYAAAGCTTGGGTCGCCCAGCTTGACGAGGCCCAGGCCACAGAATTTACATTGGCGCCCACACCAAGGTTAGGACCAGCCGCTGCAGCAGCAAGGGTTTGGTATTGCTCGATACTGATACCTTGTTGCTTCTTCAGCATGGGTGTGCCATCGCCAATTTGGGCAAGACCTTCAGCGATTTGTGAGGATTGGTTTTGATCCGTACCGGATGCAGAGGCCATAAAATCAGTCGCATGTTGACCCATGGTTTTACCCGTCACCATTTCCAAAAAAGAACTGGCTGCACCAGCAATAAGCCCAACGGGTCCCCCAAACAAAAAACCGCCAGCCATGGAAGACACGGGGTTTTGCGTGTCTCCGGTTAGGCCTTCATAAGCGGCTGAAACGCCAGGTATGTGTTGCAAAGGATTAATCGTATCAACAACCGTATTGATCAATGTGCTAAAAGATACATCGTTAGCGGTAGGATCGGTGGCCGCATCATTTTCATGACCATCACCAGATTTACACACGGGTATGATGGGTTGGATAGATGTACCGCCCACAGAAGGGTTCGGGCGGTCACGGTTTTTGTCCCCCAACAGATCGGTGCCTGTATATTGTGTAACATTCATAATATCGACTCACGTATCCAAATATTGGCCCCAAAATAGGCCGCACCTGTCCATAGGTACTAAAGTATATGCAAAGAGGATGCCAATATTAAAAGTGAGGGGTATCAATACGTTAATAAAAAGTTAAATCGACTAGTCGATAATATGAGGCAATAAATACCCGGTAAATATGCTTAAAGTGCAAAAATTACCGGGTCGGCTCTGGATGACTGTAATTGGAAGGTGGTCAGGACGAGCGTTCTAAAGAAGATGCCCGCCCTTAATTTTTTTGGTGCGCAAATACGCTTCATTATGTCGGTTAGACGGAAAAGCATGGGCGACCCGTTCCACAACATCAATATTGGCCTCCAAAAGAGCTTGAACTTTGGTGGGGTTATTGGTGAGGAGGCGCACGCGGGTGAGGCCTAAGTCATTTAACATGGTCGCCGCTGGTAAATAAACCCGTTCATCGGCATCAAAGCCCAAGCTTTCGTTGGCATCAAGCGTATCTGTGCCTTGGTCTTGCAAAACATAAGCGCGCAATTTATTGACCAACCCAATGCCGCGACCTTCTTGGGCTAAGTACAGCACGACACCCGACCCATCGGCCGCAATGGCTTGGATGGCACCGCGCAATTGATCCCCGCAATCGCACCGCAACGATGCCAAAAGATCGCCGGTGAAACATTGGCTATGAATACGCACCAATGGGGGTTGGGGTGAGTGTTGCGGATCACCAATGACAATAGCAAGGTGCTCAAGACCGCCATTTATTGGGCGATAAGCAACAACGCGAGCCGATTCAGCATCCATCAGTGGGACCAAAGCCTCAGAAACGCGAGCTAACGTTTGCGCGGCGTAATGGTCAGACTGAAAAACATCATCGGCATCAACCATAAGCACATTGTGGTCCGTGCACCAGATCTTAAGCGCATCGTCGCTAACGCTTGAAAGGTCCCCAATCAAAGCTGTGGGCAACAGATGGGCAATTTTCACCAAGCCAACGCCCGCCCGTGCGCCAACGCCCGCGACGCTCAATTGATTCGCTGGACCATCGATTGCGGGTGGAACATGCAAGGGATCGGCGTATTGGTGAAGACTCTCAGCCGTCACCTCTGGATTAAGCTGTAGGATTAGGACCGTGTGTTGCGGCTGAACAATCAACTTAAGAGCCTTGGCCCGCGCCGCCGTCAGGGCAAGGTGGGTCGGGTGTGCGGATAAACGTTTGAATGTTGAAAGGTTGTCCGCATTAACATTTTCAGCGGCCAGAACAAGCGTGGGGGGGGTGTCTGATGATCGAACGACGATCATGCGACCGCAGCGCAATTCAAACACCGCTCGCTGCACGGACAAGCTTGCATAGGGGTCGTTCTTTTCCGGAATGCTGGTGGTATCTTGACGATGGGGCATGGGGGCCTTTGGGTATTTGTGATATATAAGAGATGTTCAGTATACAGTTACCCGTTGCAAGCCTACAAGGCAAAGAAAACGAATGAGCAGAAAGCCAGGCACTTTTGCTATACTATAGTGAACTCTTATAGGGGATGGATCAGCGACCATGAGCAACGGCAAGCGCATCTTAATCATCGATGATACAGATTTGATCAACCATGCGCTTGCCCAGCATTTGCACCGTACAGCAGATYATAGTTGCGTTTGCGAAATATCTTCTAAAAAAGGTCAGGAAACGGCCCTTAACGCCTACTTTGATCTGATTATTATTGATGTTGGCACGGGGAATCTAGCGCCAAACGAAATCTGTACCCACCTACGCCAACGGGACGTGGTGGCCCCGATAATGGTCATCCTGAATACGGAAGACGATGCCAAAGCCATTAAAATGCTGGACAGTGGGGCAACGGATTGCATCGTGAAGCCCTTTAAGTTGGGTGTCCTCATGGCCCGTATACGGGCTCACATTCGACAATTTGAACATTCAGATGAAGCCCTTTTGAAAATTGGTCGATTTTTATTCAGTGTTGGTCGCAAAACCTTGCGGCCTGAGGATGGAAAGACCCCCACCTTGCGACTGACTGATAAGGAAGGACAAATCCTCAAATATTTATATTTGCATAGTGATCGCCTGATTGACCGCGATGAATTGCTGGGTGAAGTGTGGGGCTACACCGCCGGAGTAACCACGCATACCTTGGAAACCCATGTCTATCGCTTGCGTCAAAAATTAGAAGAGCACCCATCTCGCGCCTCAATTTTGGTGACGGAACCGGGGGGCTATCGTCTGCTGCCTTTGGGGTAATGAGCTAATGCGCTTTTTTGAGCGGTTTATTTTCAACTTTAAACAAACTTGGGTCCAGCGGTACCCCAAATTGGGGGCCCATCAGCGAAACCGTGGTGCTTATGCCTTGGCCATCGACAATATTCCATTGCTTTAAGGCTAAGGGTTTGGCGGCAAAGACTAAGGTTAGCGAACCCCCCATTGGGTCATCGTTACGCTGCAAGGTAATGCGGATCACGTGGGATTTTGAGACATAATCAGAAATTAAGAGGCTATCATCAAAAAAATCCACTTTCTCACCCAGAAATATCGATGCCGGAACGTTGCTCAACAAGGTAAAACTGCGCTGGTCTAATTCTTTGTCTTTATACATCATCCAAAAACCATCGGACACCAACACGATGGGGCTGGGGGGATCGTATTCAATGCGCATACGGCCAGGGCGCGCCATCATAAAATCACCCTGGTTAAAAGTCCCCTGGCTGGTGACTTGCATAAACCGTGACCGCATTGTCGTAATGGCGTTGAGGTATCGTTCCAGTTCGTGCACTTGTTTGGTTTGCGCAACGGTTAAACCAATGGCGTCTTTGGCCTGGGCGGGCATAGGGAGGAAKASCGCCAAGGCGATAAASACACCGGCAAGMSTGAGCAGCCCAATAAGGATGCGCTGTAGGGGGAAAGGTCGGTTGGGAATACCGATGACTTCGGGTTGTTCGCTCATTTATAGTCCAAACATTGATTAAGAAGCCTGACTGACATCGCCAATGAGAACCTCACGGCGACCGACCCGGTTGGCTTTACTGACCACGCCTTCTGATTCCATTCGCTCAATAATCCGCGCCGCTCGGTTGTAGCCAATTTGCAGATGCCGCTGAACAAAGCTGGTCGAAGCTTTGCCTTCACGCGCGACCAGAGCCACGGCTTCATCGTATAACGCATCATCCTTAGTTCCGCCACCCGCAACAGATGATTTTTCACCGTTTGAGGGTTCATGTTCAACCGTGACGGCATCAACGTAATTCGGAACGCTTTGAGCTTTTAAGTATTTAACGATATCTTCGACTTCTTCATCGGACACAAATGGGGCATGGACACGGGTAATGCGTCCCCCGCCCGCCATGTACAATAAATCACCCATACCCAACAATTGTTCAGCCCCTTGTTCCCCCAAAATAGTACGGGAATCAATTTTTGAGGTGACTTGAAAGCTGATACGGGTGGGAAAATTGGCTTTAATGGTACCTGTGATGACATCAACAGAAGGTCGTTGCGTTGCCATAATTAAATGAATGCCCGCCGCACGGGCCATTTGCGCGAGCCGTTGAATAGACGCTTCAACATCCTTGCCCGCCACCATCATCAGGTCGGCCATTTCATCAACAATCACCACGATCAAGGGCAAGGGGTCCATAGATAAGGGTTGGTCTTCAAAAATTGGTTTGCCTTCAGTATCAAAGCCTGTTTGTACGCGCCTTGTGAGGTCTTCGCCCTTTTTTGCAGCTTCGCCTAAGCGTTGATTGTAGCCGCTGATGTTGCGCACGCCCAATTGGCTCATCAAGCGATAGCGGTCTTCCATTTCCCGTACGGCCCATTTAAGCGCCACCACGGCCTTACTGGGATCGGTCACAACGGGACTGAGTAAATGCGGAATTCCATCGTAAACGCTGAGTTCCAACATTTTAGGATCGACCATGATAAAGCGACATTCGGCCGGCGTATATTGATAAAGCAACGAACAAATCATGGCGTTAACGCCCACCGATTTGCCCGACCCGGTGGTCCCGGCAATCAACAGGTGCGGCATGCGCGCTAAATCGACGATTACGGGCAATCCACCAATATCTTTGCCCAACGCTAAGTTCAGTGCACCTTTGGCTTTTTCAAAATCTTGCGATGACAATAATTCACGCAGGTAAACCATTTCGCGTGTTTGGTTTGGCATTTCGATGCCAATCACGGATCGACCAGGCACGGTGGCAATGCGCACGCTGATGGCAGACATAGAGCGGGCAATATCACCGGACAGGCCAATGACCCGCGATGTTTTGGTGCCGGGTGCGGGTTCCAGTTCGTAAAGGGTTACGACGGGGCCAGGCCGAACTTTAACGATTTCGCCAAGTACGCCAAAATCTTCCAGGACCCCCGACAACATAACCGCATTTTGTTGTAAGCCCTTTTTACCCAGTTTCGTTTGTCGTTTGGGATCGGGCGAATTTAATAAATCTAAGGGGGGCAACTGATAGGCTGTATCGTCACTAAGGTCCAAACTGCGTTGGCGTTGTGCCTCTGCGCGTACGCCAGACTTTAAAGAGGTGGTGGGCGTGACAACAAGTCCGGATGCATTGGGTTTTGGATTTGCTTTAGCCCGTTTTGGGGTGCGTCGTTTTATGGGGGGGGTATCATCGGTCTCTTGTTCTTTAACCAGCACAGTTTTAGTGCGGCCAATACTCTGTAAAATCAATTCACCGATACGGTGGTTAAGGCGGCCCAATAGTGCTGAAAAAGCACGCCAATCCTCACCGGGGAGACCCAGTGAAAGGACAAAGACGGTTACCCCTGGCAGAGCTAATAGAGCGCCAATATAATGCTGCACCGCGCTGTCTTGGACGACCATATTGATCAGTCGATTCATAAGCACTTGACCCGTTACACCCCCCAAACCCGCGGCCAGTGGCCAATGGGTAAATGGGGGGATGATGTCCAGGGCCGTACTCAACAACATTAAGGCTGTTAAAACCAAAACCACGCGCAGCCAAAGTTGAGGTATGCCCCGCTTGCGCATCAATAAAATACCCCAAGCCAGGACGCTAAGGGACGGAAAAATTGCGGCCAGACCAAAGGTTTGAAGCATTAAGTCCGCAACCACGGCGCCAGGCTTACCCAATAGATTAAGAGCAACAGCATTCGTCGCAGAATTTAAGGAAGGATCACTGCGGGTATAACTTGCAAGCGTCATCAAATAGACAACACTAAGCGCAACAAAGCCCACGCCGGAGAGTTCGCTCACGCGGCGGGCAWAKMAGGNTNMKSWCCSTTNSYSKAWSWRGWKSKMCRGAMCCNNWMGCTTNAKCTNSWWMKCYATGACATGGCTCTGGTTTTACACATAAGGCCTTACTAGAACCTTAAGAACGGCGGTATTGTTGTGTTTTAGTCTAAGCCTGTAGATCTTCTTCGAGATACGCCCTGATATTGTGCAGGGCCAGATCAGCACCCAGAAACTCTGCATCTTGGTGCAAACGAAGACCCACCGTGATTTTGAACGCGCGGTAGACGATAAAGCCCAAGGCGGTGGCAATCGCAACATCAGTCAATAAGCGGATCAATTCGGTTAAGAATGTCACCCCGCTAAGACCGCCGAAAGCATCAAATCCAAAGATGCCCGCAGCGATACCGCCCCATAACCTTCCACCATCAATTATCCATTGAAGTTGGGATTTGTTAAAGCCCCACACGAACAGGGCCCCAGCGATGGACCCCACCGCCAATGGGCCAATGGGATGCAGAGTATCGGACCTGCACAGACGGCGGCACGTTCGGCTACCGCGCCGTGGTGAATAAAGCCGAAACCAAGGCCGCAAGGATATCTCCATAAAGCGCCATTAGTGAATTCATTGCAACCAAGCCGGAAAGTCCAACAACTGACGGGGCACTCATGACGTTAAGGCCAAACCACCCGACTCATAAACCCACGGGCCCAAGGCTAAAAATGGCATATTTGACGGCGGAAGATCAATAACCGATCGTTTTGCGGTAACGTCCCAGGCGTGGGCGCACCAGCACCGAACGCCAGCCAGACGCGGGTGGCATGAACGACAATCAATCCGGAAAAGCCAAGGCCTTCACCTGATTTTTGCGGCGTGCCGTGTTAACGTCCAAAAAGATAAAACGGGCCTGAATTTCTAAAACCATCGTGTCTGACGACTTCACGACACGGCTTTCATCAACAATTATCTTGTCATGACGGGCGCCGTTTTGCGCCGGACAAGTACGCTTTAGCGCACCGTGCTGTTGAACCAGACATAAAATGCTCAATCAAGCGATCCTGTTTGTAGGCACTTAAACGACTTTTCCTCATACGATCCATGGCAACACTTTTTATGCGTTATCTAGGGTCAGGACTCATGAATTGAGAGAAAAGATGACTAAGGCTGCGCTGCATCGTGCTGAAAAGAACGTGTGTACACATCGATCATAGCGCAGTGCAATACGGCGCCAGTCCTTGATTTTATCAAACATGTTTTCAATTTTTTGGCGCTGTTTATAGAGCATTTTGTCATATTCTGGGCGGGATTCAAGGCTCAATACCTTTGTGTCTCAAAGCCTTACGGAACCAATCTGCATCATATCCGCGATCTGCCAAGAGGCACTTGGCTGATGGTAAAACATTCTTCATTCATTTAGCACCCGTATCATCGCTCATTTATCCTTCTGATAAAAGCATGACAATGGGGCGACTATGGCCATCACACACCACATGAAGTTTTGAGTTTAAGTCGCCTTAGCGCTTGAATTTGGGTGACGAATTTACCCAAAGAACAGCAGGCTGGCTGCTGTACGGTGAGTTTTAAGGTGTGTCGCATCAATTTTGAGCTGACCTTGAACACCTTCGGCCCCGGCAAGCCCAATAAATATACGGTCAAACAGGCTCCTTCAGCTCCCTCTCACAAAGCGATTATAAAGTGTTTTGTGGGGACCGTATTTAGAAGGTGCACCCCGCCACTGCAATCCATGCTTCAAGACATGAATGATCCCCGATACAACTCGAAGATCATCAACACGAGGCACACCGGGAGACAAAGGAAAATGGGGCGCAATGCGTTGTTATTACTTAGGGCTTAACCAAAAATCATCGCTCATGTGATGTCTTCCGTAGATGATAACTCCATTATTCGACAGAAAACTGAAGTATAGATTAATAGGTCTTGAGCCTAGGTCGTAGTGACAATTTAACATTTAGGGAATTCCCTTAGGGACGGATTTGTGATTCAAGATTACTTTTTGGGAGAACGATCTTGGATACAGGCCTACAATGTGACGAATTACGGGACAATCAGTGGCTCAGAATAKCCCCCCTAATTCCTGGYGGAAGCAAGGGAAAGCGTGGCCCGAGGAGTGATAACCGCCGGTTTATCAATGCTTTGTTCTGGATGGCTCGCTCCGGGGCACGTTGGCGAGATTTGCCGGATCGATATAGTCCTTATCAGACGGTCAAGCGTCGATATTATCGCTGGATTGAAAGGGGTTTGATTGGCATGATATTTGAACATTTTTCGAAAAATGCCGCCATGGAATGGTTGATGATTGAGGACACAATCATTTGAGCTCACCAACACGCCGCCGGAGCACGGCGAAAAAAAGGGGGCGCATGCCCAGGGTCTGGGGCGCTCTCGGGGAGGATTAAGCCTCAAAACCCATGCCGTCCGAGATGGTTTGGGTAACCCTGTACGTCTAATTGACGGGCCGGCGCAGGAAAACGATAGCGTTCAGGCCAAAATTTGATCCAGGGTTTTGGCCCCCGCGCACGTTCTTGCCGACAAAGCCTATGATGCCGATACTTTCCTTGTCACTCTACAAAACGTTGGGGCAAAACCCGTCATTCCGCCAAGGCGGAACCGAAAAGTACAAAGAAACTACGACAGAACACTCTACAAAGAACGTAATCTCGTTGAGCGTTTTTTCAATAAACTCAAGCATTTCCGCCGTGTTGCTACGCGTTATGACAAGCTGCTCGTCAATTTTCTTGGTTTCGTTAAAATCGCAGCCATTGCTATTTTGATGAGATCGTTAAATTGTCACTATGACCTAGGACAGCCCCAAATTTTAACCCTAAAAAAGGGCCGAAGGATAAATCCCTCGGCCCTTTTTGGTCTAGAATGTGGTGAAGCGTTTGGTTTATCTAGAATGTGACCCGCTGCCAAATTCTGGATAGGCTTCAAGGCCAAGTTCGGCTTTATCTGTACCGATCATTTCTTCTTCTTCACTGACGCGGATGCCCATGGTGGCTTTTAAGACGAGCCAAGTGAGCGAGGAAGTGACAATGACGAAGCTACCAATGGCTAAGATACCGATGATTTGGGTTGAGAAACTTGCACTAGAATTGGTCAGGGGAACCGCTAGGGTACCCCAAATTCCGCACAAAAGGTGAGCCGGAATAGCCCCCACAACATCATCAATTTTTAGCTTATCCAAAAGCGGCACAGCAAATACAACGATGGTCGCACCCACGGCTCCGATTAAGATCGCAGCACCGATTGTCGGTGTATCTGGACCGGCGGTAATAGAAACCAATCCACCAATTGCACCATTTAAGGCCATGGAAAGATCGACCTTTTTATAAAGCAACTGGGTCAAGATAACGGCGGTAACGACACCGCCGGCTGCTGCCATATTGGTGTTGGCAAAAACATTTGCCATGGTGATGGCGCTTTCTGCGGTGTTCATCGCTAAGACAGAACCACCGTTAAACCCAAACCAACCCAGCCACAAWATAAATGTGCCAAGGGTTGCCAACGGCATGTTGGCACCGGGAATCGGTTGCACGGCACCGCTGGCGCTGTATTTACCTTTACGCGCGCCCAAAATAATGGCCCCGGTTAAGGCTGCCCAACCGCCAACGGAGTGAACGATACTGGATCCTGCAAAATCGGCAAAACCCATTTCAGTCAACCATCCGCCACCCCAGGTCCAAGCGCCTTGAATGGGGTAAATAAAGGATGTCAGTACGGTGGTAAAGATCAGGAAAGGCCACAACTTAATGCGTTCTGCCACGGTGCCTGATACGATTGAGGCGGCGGTGGCGACAAAGACCATTTGGAAGAACCAGTCCGATGACGCGGAATAACCCGCATCAAATGTGGCTCCGGTTTTGGCCAAGGCTTTTGCATCATCACCAGACCACGGCATAAACGAACCGATATATCCGGTAACGTCCATGTACATGAGGTTATAGCCGACGGCATRAAACATAATGCCRGCGATRGCGTACAAGGTGATATTTTTCAAGCAGATGGTSGCGGTATTTTTGGAGCGCACYAAGCCWGATTCAAGCATRGCAAAYCCGGCYGCCATAAACATGACCAAGGCCCCGTTAAACAAAAATGAAAAACTATTGAGGATGTAGCCCGTTTCAGCGGAAACCTGCGCAAAGGCGGGGCTTGCCATTAAGCTTAGCGAAAGCGCAAGACCAGGAATTATAATATGTTTAGAGTTGGGTTTTAACATGTGATCATTTCCTTAAAGAGCCTGGGCATCGGCTTCGCCGGTGCGAATACGTAATGCTTTTTCCAGATCAATGACAAAGATTTTGCCATCCCCGATTTTGCCGGAATTGGCGGCAGCAGCCATGACTTCAACCGTGCGTTCGACTTGGTCGGCGTTGACAGCGACTTCAATTTTAACTTTGGGTAAGAAGTGAATTTCATATTCAGCCCCACGGTAAATTTCCGATTGACCCTTTTGCCGACCGTATCCTTTGACTTCGGTGACGGTCATTCCTTCAATGCCAAGCGCAGTAAGGGCTTCTCGGACCTCATCTAGCTTGAACGGTTTTATGATGGCCATGATGAATTTCATCGCTATGCTCCCTTTAATACCTGTGTCCAAAATGAACAGGACTCATGACCTTCATTACAAGACCCGTGCCAAGTCTTGTTATATCCATATTTATCACGTATTTTCAGGAGGTTGGCACGTAAGGTCCGAGGTTAGGGCAAGGCGTCTGCTGCAAATAATGCCAAAATAATACGCATTAAATGAAATTTGCACATAATTTAGGCACATAAAGAGACGCCTCGCTTCAGGGCTGGACAAATGGGGCAAACACGTGAAGTCTAGGCAACGACCAAAGCCCTCATCATTAAGTCCGTTGAAAGCCATACTTATGACTGCTTTAAAAAAACAAACGTCTGTCTTGCAACCTCTTGAGGTTGATATCTTGGTGATTGGGGGAGGGCTTGCAGGGGGCACATTGTCGTTGGCGTTGGTCCAAAACGGCTTTTGCGTGGCGACCATAGATAAAGAAAATACGGCCGCTTGGACCGATCAAGGCTTTGATGGTCGATCTTCGGCGATTGCGCTTGCAAGCCAACGGGTCTTAAAAAGTGTTGGGATTTGGGATCTGATTCGCGATGAAACGGCACCGATTCACGACATTCGTATTGCCGATGGGCATTCGCCGCTTTTTTTACACTATGACCATGAACAATTGGGCACCGAGCCGTTTGGGTATATGATGGAAAACCGTTCGTTGCGCAAAGCTTTGAACGTTTTGATCCCGAAAGAATCCGGATTGCATTATTTTGCCCCCAACACGGTGCGTCAATTGGACCGTACGCCAGAGGGCGTGACGGCGATTTTAAACGACGACCAACACATTCAGGCCCGCTTGGTCGTGGCTTGTGACGGGCGCGGTTCGCAAACGCGTCAAGATGCGGGCATTCGTCTGACCAAGTGGGATTACAAACAGGCCGGTATCGTGTGTACTGTCGAACATGAACAATCTCATAATTTTTGCGCTCAAGAACACTTTTTACCCAACGGGCCCTTTGCGATCCTGCCTTTGCCGGGCACAAAAGAAAAGCCGGGCTGTCGTTCATCAATTGTGTGGACAGAACGTACTGACGTGTCGTTGATCATGATGAGCCTGAACGATGAAGATTTCTTAGAAGAGCTAACCTTRCGGTTTGGCGATTTTTTAGGSCCSATTCGCGTGGTTGGGCCGCGYTTTKCCTATCCCTTATCCTTGCAGTATGCAGAAACGTACCGAGCCGAGCGTTTGGTGTTGGTGGGTGACAGTGCTCACGGCATGCACCCGATCGCCGGCCAAGGCCTCAACATGGGGCTGCGCGATGTGGCGGCGTTGGTCGAGGTTTTGTATGAGGCGCACCAAAGTGGGCAAGATATTGGCAGCGCCTCAGTCTTAGAAAAATACGAAAAGTGGAGACGTTTCGATAACGATTTAATGCTGGGCGTTACGGATGTTCTGGTAAAACTGTTTTCCAATGATATTGAGCCCTTGATGGTGGCTCGCGATCTGGGCATGGCGGCGGTCAACCAGTTGCCGTTCTTAAAAAAATTCTTTATGCGTCACGCCATGGGCACTGTTGGTGACCTGCCTAAATTGATGCGTGGCGAGCCCCTATAGTCTTATTAGATGTGTTGGGATGATATCATTCGGCAAACGAACTGTATACGGGACAGCACCAGCGCGGGAATCAGGGCTATTTGAGACCCTATTTTTCCCTTGATCGCTAAACACGATATGTAAGTCTTAAAGTATTGGTTTCATTGATTGTTGTTTCGAGCAGAGCAAATGTAGAATTAATGCATTTAAGAGATCATAAAATATATTTAAGCTATAATACGGCGAATGCCTATGGATTGTAAATTGCACTAAAATAACAATATTCCACAAGCTATTGATATAACATTGTTTTTTTAAGGTCTAATTGACCCATTGCGATCAAGTTTAAAGTCGTTAGGTATCCCGACTTAGGTTTTGATCGTCTAAGGCCTCAATATATTCGGCCCACAATGGAGCTTGGTTTTCACCGAAATTATACAGCAGGTTCCATGTGAAATAACCGCTGTCATGGCCATCGTCAAATTTTATTGCGACAGCGTAATTACCAATGGGTGAGATCTCGGTAATGGCGACATTGCGTTTGCCTGCCACGATTACTTTTTGTCCGGTGCCATGACCTTGGACTTCGGCGGAAGGACTTTCGACCCGTAACAATTCGATCGGGATACAAAAACTTTGTGCATTATCAAAATCAACGTCTAATGTTTTAGCCTCTCGATTGAGACGAATTTCGGTTGGGGTGTGGCGTTGTCCAAAGGTGCGTTGTGGTTTGTTCATGACAGTTCACGTGCCTCGCTTTCTAACATAATGGGAATTCCATCGCGGATTGGGTAGGCCAAGCCCGCCTTGTCGCTAATGAGTTCTTGGGTATCAGCGTCATACCGCAGCAGGCCTTTGCTTAACGGGCAAACCAAAACTTCAAGGAGTTTGGAATCAACGCGGTTAGGGGATTGGATCATCGTGCGAACCTCTATTTCACTTAGTGCTTTAATGTTGTGTCGTCTTGCGGGCTATCTGTGCTCATTGCAAACAATGAAACAAGCATGGCTGCGCGTTCTTGGTGTGATGCACACTCTAACAAAGCCTGTTTTTCCATGGGCTGAAACGGACAAGACATCGCCAAAGAAGACACTAATGCTTCATATGGGGCTTCACCAACCAGATTCCAATCGGCTTCGATTTCATTGCGTAAAAAATAATCTTGCATCAAAGCTAAAATCAACGCTTTTCCGCGGCCATTTGTGTTTTGCGTGGGGAACATATCGCTTTGGTAAGGCGTAAAATTAACATCTGCACACTGATAACCGCTCTGTTCTTCAATCCCTGAACTGTGGGCCTCAATCGGCTTAAGGCGAAATCGAGACAGGCCTTCTAAACTGATGTGATAGCGGCCATCGCCGAAATCGGAAAATTGCACGATACGCCCCGCTGTGCCCACGTCACAAAGAGCGGTATTATTGGGAATCGGATCGGCAACGAAAGTGCGGGGTTGAATGATACCAATCATGCGCGATTGTCCCAATATGTCGTCGATCATTTGCACGTAACGGGGTTCAAACACATGCAGGGTCAGGCGACCGGCCGGCAAGAGTATCGTCCTATTCAGGGGAAATAGAGCGATTCGGTCAGGCAAGTCTATTGGGGCGCGAACACGGGGCATTAAACCTCACAAAATAGATGACGTTGAGCCAAAACTCATACCGTCTTCACGGACTTTAGGAAAAAAAGATAGCGGAAAGCTGCTTACGGGCCTCAATCGTGGTGGGGTCATGAGGGCCTAGAGTATCGAAAATCTTTATCAAGAGCTTGCGTCCGGCGGCGTCTTGCCATCCTCGATCACGGCGTACGATGTCCAACAGGTGTTCGATGGCTTCATCGATTCGTTGGGCCGCCCACAGGGTTTGCGCCAGTTCAAAGCGCACTTCAAGATTCTTTGGATCGGTGGCAAGGGTGCTCACCAATGCGCTGATCCCCGCAGGATCGGTTTTTGCGCATTGCTGGGCCAAGTCTAGGGCTGATATCGCCTGCTCTATATCGTGTGCATGACGGGTCTTGGGATCTAAACTTTGAATGATATCGGTCGCTCGGTCAAAATCATTTAAGGCAGCAATGGACCGAATCATACCGGCTAAGGCGGGCAGATAATCGGCATCTTCAGCTAAAATTGTGGTGTAAATATCTTCGGCCTCTGCGGCCTGTCCCGCCTTCAGGCGTTCAGCCGCTTGGCTCATCGCGGCTTCAAGGGGCGGCACAGCATCACCTAAAATTTTATCGATGAAGACCTGGAGTTGGACTTCACCTTGGACGCCACTGAAGGCATCAATGGGGCGGCCTTGGCTAAAAACAAAGACCGTCGGCACGGTCTGGACTTGTAATTGTTGAGCAAGTGCTGGGTTGTCGTTAAAATTAAGGCGCACCATCTTAAGCAGACCACCCGCGCGGTGGACCAGTTTTTGCAAAATGCCGTCCATAACGGTGGCAGGCTTGCTGTCTGGAGTCCAAAAATAAACGATCACTGGACCAGCTTGTGAAGATTCGATAACCTCCGTCACAAAATTTTCGGTATTGCCGTTTATGACCACGTCCTGGCCACCGCCGCTGGGCGTGAGAGATTCCGGTTGAGCGTCATGTCCTGGGGTGGGCGCGGGCTGATGGGGGTTTATGATGATAGAGCTCATGTCTTGGACCAATCATTTGAGTTAGCCGTCAAAATGGCGTGTATGGCAGATAATCGCAAGACTTAAGGCAAGATTTGCAAAATTCGATGAGCATCGGTTTACGATCAAACACGGTGAAGAAGAACAATATGCCCTGTCATCAGATTGTGATCGTTTGTGGGCTGATTGGCGGGTGGAAATTAATAATCGCGTTAAGGGGAAGAGTTTTGTCTAACTTAACAGACACAACACTGCACAATTCTAGCCTTCAAAAGAGCACACGGTGGTTCTTGTTCTCAGAGGTCCGGTTGATCAAATGCACCCTTCTTGCTTGACGATACGTGTTTTTGAGGCTGGGTGTGTTTGCAAAGCAGCTGTGGGACGGATGGGACGGGTTGCTAAGTTGCCCCCACAATTTGGACAAGTGTTGCTAAGGTAGTCTTCAGCGCAAGGCGTACAAAATGTGCATTCGAATGTGCAAATTTTGGCGTTTGGGCTGTCGGGCGGGAGGTTAATATCACAACATTCGCAATTTGGTCTGAGGTCTAACATGTTTAATCTCCGTAGCGTTTATTATGTTGTAAAAGTATATACTCAGTCAAGAAAGTTATAATAGGATAGAAGCACAAAATGTCTTGTTGACTTAACAATCAACCTAAATTCGTGCGATGAGAGGATTCTCTGGATCAGGTCAAGAGCACCGCCTTAATGTAGCGGGTTAATTTCAAGCGCAGACTTTGGTTACGAGCAGCGTTAACTTTAACTGTAAAAGGCCGTTAAGACATTGAGCGCGGATCGTTTGCGGCAGGCCATTGGGGATGACCTTTAAACCCCCTGCTTTTGATGAAAAGAGGTATTGTGAAAAAAAGTAAAAAGAGGGCTTGCAAACCAAGTACGGCTGGGTATGATCGCCCCGCTTCAAGAAGATGGTTATGCGGGCGTAGCTCAGGGGTAGAGCACAACCTTGCCAAGGTTGGGGTCGGGCGTTCGAATCGCCTCGCCCGCTCCATTTTCAGTACTGATTTCAAGGACTTAATGAATATTAGTATAATCTAATATTTTTAGAAATCAAGCTTTATGTACACACTTATGCACACTGGTATACAGTAAAAATGAATGGCAAGGTGCTCACAGCATAGCTGTGGCACGTATGTTCTACCCCTGAGCTACGCCCGAAGCGCATTAACGCAACCCTTTACGTCTTACAACATGGATGCACAAAGAACGTTCAATTTGACTCGCTGAGTCCCCTAAACTCGCTCTAGACTTTCCTCACCTATCCAAGATTCAAAGATGAGTCTTTATGACTCTTAAAATGAATCCTAGACCACCTTCAGTTTTTATTGAGCTGTTGGGAACACATAGAAATATGGATTAGAGTTAGATACGAAATCAAAACAAGTCATTTCGAATTCGTAATTTATATGCTGTACATAATAAATACCCTCTAACTTATTGATTTAGTGTGATGACATTAACCTAGGGTGTGGACTCAATTCAGCCATAACCGAATGGCAAATATATGCACCATTGCCAAAAAATTTGAGCTGAGTTTTTCGTAACGCGTGGTTAGCCTTCTCATGTCCTTCATGGTGCACAAGAACCGCTCGACAATATTACGCATACGATACAAAGCCTTGTCATGAGGGATCGGGGTCTTGGCATTTGACTTGGTCGGAATGACGGCAAGAGCCCCTTGATCTGCGATATATTGTCCGATTGAACGGGAATTATAGGCCTTATCAGCGACCACGGCTCAGGACGCTCCAGCGCCGTCTAAAAGATCGACCATCACCTTGCTGTCGTGGACCTGCCCACCGGTGATGATGAAGTGTCGAGGCTGCCCTGTTTCATCGACCTCCGCGTGAGCGGCCGATATCCTGCGCCAATTCCCCCTTTTACGCCCGTGGCGGCTTGGTGAGCCATAACAATGGAACTGTCGATAAAGAACAAGCTATCGTCATTTCTGCTGACGAGAGCATCAAATATTGCTTTCCAAACCCCTCGACGCGCCCAACGGGCATAACGGTTGTAGACCGTTATGCCCGGCCCATAACGGTCAGGAAGATCACGCCACGGCACCCCTGTTCTGAGAATATAAAAAATACCGTTCAAAATCAGGCGGTCATCAACCCGTTTGGGCCCCCGCCCAGGTTTTGGTATATGCGGTTGGATAACCGCCCATTCTTCATCTGATCAATCAAAACGCATGATGCAAATCCTCCTGAGAAGGATCGAATCACACTTGACCTTAATAAATCAATAAGTTGAATTGGGTTCACACCCTAGGTGTTTAGTCCCGGCATTTGATGGTGCAATATTCTCCCTAGAATGGAAGGAAGCACTCTGGGACAAATTTTACACGGCAGCGCCACGACGACTGAGGCCGTTCGTCGAACAATCCAAAATCGTCAAGTAAAGCCTCAGGGCTCTGTCACAGCGTTACGGCATCACTCAAAAGACCGTCGCCAAAGGGAAGAAGCGAACCTCGGTGCAGGATTTTCTGACCGGGCCGAAAGAACCAAAATCGTCGGTCTTGTCGCTTGCAGAAGAAGCGATCATCGTAGCCTTTCTACGCCATACACGGCTGCCGCTTGACGACTGTCTTTACAGCCTTCAGGCAACGATCCCTCATTTGTCGCGTTCATCGCTGCATCGGAGGCTCCTGGAAACGATGTTTCCCTCCCTCGGGGCTTTGCCCCAGAAGAGGTCCTCTGGGACGAAGGCGCGCTAAGGCGTGTCTTCAACGCCACAAGATATCCCGCTTGCCAGAGGTGGCTGGAGACAAGCCGAGCAAAAAGAAATTCAAGCGATACCCTATCGGCTATTTTCACATTGATATCGCGGAAGTCCGTACGCAAGAGGGTAAGCTGTATCTATGTGTTGCTCTTGATCGGACATCAAAATTCGCCTTTGTTCAACGGGTGAAGAAAGCAGGAGAAATGGTGGCGGCAGCATTTTTGCACGATCTGATCAAGGCCGTGCCTTATGCACGCCACACAATTTTGACAGACAACGGTATCCAGTTCACCAACCTTGCCCGTCACAAACAGGTCGGCGTTCACATCTTTGATCGTGTCTGTGCGGAGCATGACATTGATCACCGACTGACAAAAATCAAACCCCCATGGACCAATGGCTAAGTCGAACGCATGAACCGCACGATCAAGGCAGCGACGGTCAAACGGTATCATTACGACAATCATGAACACCTGAAACAGCACCTTGACGACTTKATCAMTGCCGACAATTACGGGCGGAGCCTGAAAACACTCAAGGGACTGACGCCATATGAATTCATCTGCACGTGCTGGACAAATGAACCCAATAGATTCAACATCAATCCGATCCATCAAATGCCCGGACCAAACAACTAGTTATCTGGTACAGCCCTTATTTTTAGATTCGTTGAAGAAAAACCCTCCACATGCGCCGCTTAATCACTGCCGCCACTCTTTTCGTTATGTCCGTTCAGGCTCACGCAGAAACATTTCCCGTCATCCAATTCCCCACCGTGATTAAAGAATGTAGCGATTGTCACATGGCGTTTCCACCTCAGACTTTGACCCGCGCGGTGTGGCGCAACATTATAGGCAACTTATCAAATCATTTTGGTGAAGATGCCAGTCTTGACGCAGCCACGGTTAAATACCTGTTGGCCTATCACGAAGCGAATGCTTCGGATGTTAGCGATACATGGGCGGCGATGAAGTGGACGGCAGATATGTCCTTTAACCGCCTTACAGAAGGCCCACGCTTTATCGATAAACATGGAAATTGTGGGCCAGAAGTATGGATCCACACAAAGGTTAAATCTAAATCCAACTGCCAAGCTTGCCATACCACCATGCAAAAAGATGGCAGCACAAATGCGGACATAACCTTCCTGACCAAAGACCAGCAAGTTCAATGCAATGAACTGGGATCGTTTGGTGTGTTTTTGAACGGACTGTTTTAAACGGGTAAAGAGAGACGCACGCGAAGGCCGCCGCCGGGGGCGTCTTCAAGTGTGATTTCGCCGCCGTGACTGCGCATGGCATCTCTGGCTATGGTCATGCCCAAACCAACACCGCCAGTCCCTGAATTTCGCGATGCATCCAAACGTACAAATGGCTTGAAGACGTCATCACGTTTGTTGTTTGGGATGCCGGGGCCATCGTCAAGAACGGAAAAAATGTGCTCTGCTTTCGCCGCTTCATATTGGACTTTAATGACGCCCTCCTGCTTATGGTGATGCTTCATCGCATTCGAAATTAGGTTCCGAAAAATGATCTGCAATGCAGCTGGTATTGTTTCAATAG
>JAESSB010000064.1 GCA_016764335.1 Magnetovibrio sp. | reverse complement strand
CAAAGCCAAGAACAACGTTCAAGCCCACGCTCATGCGCAACATCCAAGCCAGCCGTCGATGAGCAATGCGAAAGCTGTACGGATCAGCTTCAACAATAGCGGCATGACCACCATCGTCCGCCATACCTAAATCTATCCGGGTCGCACCGAATAGATTTTTAAGTTTATCGGGTAATCTTAGCCAAGCCATTGATAACCCCGACCATCATAATCAAGCTGTTTGCAAACACACGGGCTTGGCAGCATCAAGTCGGTGCCCTTGCCAGAGTTTGAAGGCATTTCTGTCGCCGCCGTACACGCCGATACAGCAAGCGCTAAAAGCAATAATGAAATCGTTTTTTTCATGAGGTTCAGATCCTTTATTTTTTCATACTTTTAACAAGGTGAGCCACGCCACGGGCTGCATAACCCGCGCCTTTAGCTGAATTGTGTAAAACGGTACTTCCGGCGCCTGCCGCACCGGCAATCATCAGATTTTTAGCCACTTTTGATGCGGGGTTATTGTAGGCAAACGCCACTATTGTCACAGCCCCGGTCGAGATGATTGCAGAAGCGGAATTGGTAAAAGACGTGCCGGTGATTGAGTTCGTCATGCCCGTGGCTTCGGCCATAAAAGCCAGGCCAAGCCACCCCATCATTAACGTCATAAGGAATTTTTCGTTGTAAATAGAAGCCATGTTCTCAGCTTCTTGAAGRSTRGGMRYGCCGTKCGGGAATAAGCYGGAAACCGCATACAGCATCACCGCCACCGCCGCCGTGCCMCCGAACAAAAYCATGAAGGTTCCGACYAAAGCCTTCARACCGGATTGAAGCATATTACGGCCCCATGGAAAGCCAAAYCCAAGCATCAAAAAGGGGCTTAAAATCGCAATCATTTGAATTCTGAAAATCGACAGAACAACAAGGCTGAAATACACAACGAYAACMAAAAAATAGGGAAAAAKCAGAATAAGMGAATAAAYCCARGGCATAGGATTKWAASCACKTCCCGCGTGGGCAATATAGCTCGACGTTTKAAMAACGAGTTKKRCACCTTTTTCCACYGTRCASGTTAAAGCATGCATKCCRGTGCCTAAMGWGGMTAAATCATTGCTCGAAATTGCGCTCTGTTTGCCCACTTGAAGGGCGACATTTGCCGCACTGCCCATCATGCTTAAAGATGCGGAATAAAGATCATTTACTAAATTTGGRCCYTGKCCYGCRAGTAAAAAAGCGGCTATTATAAGCAGTGTAAATTCTCGCGCTATATCCTCTATAGTGGTCCTAAATGTCATTAAACGGAGACCCTCCATGACAATCCAAAGTGTCGCTATACCGCCCAAAAGCTTCCACATTGAAGGTTGCAACGCGCTGCTTAAATCTTGCGTAAATAGGTTTACCATTTCAGCGTACTTATCCACGATCTTGCCGCTCATGCAGTTGAAGACGGTGTTATTACCAGGCATAATTGTGGGCCTCCTGATGGGTATCGCATTGCCAGCGCAGGCTGAATACAATCTTAGTCGGAGGCCATCCGCGCCAAAGGACTATTTTGATTTTGAATTTGCTCAAAATGTTTGGAAAAACATGAACGAACCCAAATTGATGGATTATTTTATGAATAAGTGTCCGGCTAATTATGATGCGTGGCGAATAAAATGGGATTGGCAAAGAGGTGTTGCTCTTCAAGAGCTTGAGAGCTTTGCCAACGCCGAAGCAGTTAAGAAATGCCACGATGTTGCTCTGACGTATCAACACTGGCGTGCTATCCATGAGCATTGGAAATGGGGCGTAAAATATAACAATCTGAAGACTAAAGGATGGAATAAAAATGCCCCAGAARCAAAAATGTGTATGAAAATTGCCGAGGGAAACATCTTTCCCCACAGTTGTAACAATCTGCCCGATTGGCGTAATCCAGACGAGGCAAAAGAAGATGCACAATGGTTGGCGCGTATCAAGGAACAACGAGCGGCGGATGAAATTCGGCGGGCGGCGCGTGAAAGAGCTCTGCAGCCTGGAAGCTTTGGGGCGGCCTTTGAAAAAGCAACTCGATTGGTGCGTGAAAGACTTCAGCGAGAAGACCGATTGGCGCGTGAAAGACTTCAGCAAAAGGCGGGGCACTAAAATCAAAGGAATTAAAGAATGTCTACTTTTCTTGATAATCAATATATCAAACACATTGTGAATGCAGATACTTATATTCTGATTGGATTTGGAATAATTGGGTTGATTATGTTGGGCCTTTGTATTCTCGCCACAGAAGGTATTGCCCCAAAAACACGGATTGGGATTGCCATTAGTATGTTTTTTACAATATTGGTGCTTTTTGTTTCTATCCTTTATCTTATTCAAGTTTGGAGTATTTATATCCCCAACACGAGTTTTTTTGATGATAGATACCTTAAAAGTTTTAAAAATATACATCCTCTTATGGGAATGGGACTTGGAATAATTGGGGTAATTGTGTTGGCATATTCGACTTCCGCCACAAAAAAGCTTGTAGAAAAACCAAAAACACGAGTGGGCCTTATCATACTGATGTCTGGCCCCCTGTTTGCTTTGGCTATTCCATTTATTGAGATGGCAATTATTGGTATCTTTATTTTGGCTATCTTGGGTGGTTTCATAGGGCAAAGTCGTGTTTTTGCGGATGCAATGTTGTTTGATGGTGATATTGAAAAGATGCGCCTCGCGCGGAAGTTCCGTAATTTTTTCAACTAAATTCATTGTCCGCTCCCTTGGCTTTGGGTTAAATCAGGTTGTTTCTTTGTGATGGTCTTCGGCATCACCGACACGCCAGCCTTAATCGCTATGGCCGATTGAATTTTTAGCATTTGGGCCAGAATGAGGGTTTGTTGTGCAATGGCGCGGGCCGTCACGATCTGTGCCTGAGCAATCGCGGCCAGGCGTTCGTTTTGGTTTTCTGCCGATTTAGCAGCCGTTTCCACATCGTCGATCGCCCGGTTCGTAATTTTCACCTTCTTTGTCGTCATGTCCGCTTGCGCCAAGCCTTTTTCAGCGGCGTCACTTAAAATACTTTCGCGGCGGGTTTCAACGGTGTTAACGGCGCGGGTTTGTGCATCCAGGCTTAATTTGCTAAAACTTTTCGGATCAAGCCAAAGGGCCTTTTTGTACGACGCCGAGGATTCACAAATCGAATTCCAATTCAACGCGTCATATGTGCTGATATTTGGCAGCAGCTTGGAAAAATCAGGCTTTAAACACACAAGGTCTTGGTTGATCTGAGAGGTGAGCTTTGCCAGATTGAGCACGGGTAATCTAATTTGACCAACCTTGCCAATGGCATCAATGCCGTCTTGTGTCGCCGTGCTGATTTTTTTCGCAACATCAAGCTGCTTGGTCATTTCAGAAAGCTGCTCAACCAATTTTGCAACAATCGGGACAGTGTCAAACACAACCGCACGGCCAACCGTTGTCGCAGCGATCAAGATGACAAGCGAGAGAAGAAGTACATTTTTAAATTTCATGATGTTCTCCGCCGATAATGGGCTAAATTTCTGATGTTTGTTTGGGCAAGATCATTGTTCGGATCAGGGTCAATTGATTTCTGTCCGGGGTGATAAAAAGCTTCCGCCCGTTTTGTGCAGTCTGGGCACGCATCGACCCCACCAAGTTCTGTGATGACGGACACTGCTTCTTGCCGGAAACCGTTTTCAAGATCAGGATCACAAACATCACGCAAAATTGTATGTTCAAGAACTTGACGTTCACGAAGCACAACCCGGTCTCCATTGCAGATTAGACAATCTGTTACAGGTGAYTTTGCCATTGGTCCCCCCATTTTGTTTTGAGTGAAAAAAGGTGCTTATTGGCGTCAACACCAGCCCGATAAAACCGTAGACAATCCCCCAAAGAAGAGAGATCCACGTCTAAAATGGCACTCTCATCGAAGCCCTTGGCGGCATCGCGCTTCACGACCAAAACTTGCCGCGCGCCCGCTTTGCGTTCGTGGTCCTGTCCCCCTAAAATAAAGCCAATTTGTTCATCATTCAGATTGAAAGGCTCAAGGCTTTCCTTCGATGCAAGACTGTTGGGAAAAAAGAAAAGAGTGGCCGTATTTTCAAGAAAAGCATCTGCATGAGGCGACCGAAACAGCGCTGCAGGGTCTTGAAAAGCCATGCCCACCGAGCCATTTAACTTGCGATATTCGCGGTACATCTCTGCCGCTAAATCGCTAAATCCATCGTTTTGCAGAAGCTTTGCTGCTTCATCAATGAAAATGTTAAAGCCCTGCGTATTGCTGGCCGCAGATTTATAAATAGCTTCAGAAATGTGCGCCACAACCGGCGGCCCAAGAACGGGATCGCCAAGGGCTTCATTCATATTGATCCCCACAAGGTGCGACGAACCCAGTAAACTGCCGAGGCTATCGTGCGGGGCGTTAAAAACATGCGCGTCCATTCCTGCCCGGCCTTTGCCGTCAATCACCCATCTAGAGAAAGCCCGCCTAAGCTTGGTGCGCCGGGCAAAAGCAAATTCATAAATAGAATTTAAGGTGCGATCCGGAGGGGCCATTTTAAAGGCAATTTCAACGGCGTGAACAAGGGCCGCCTCATCGTCGTGATCAAGCGTTACATTCGCCGCCATGGCCTTGAGAACCGAATACACGCGGTGACGGTTCGCAAGAGTGTCTTCTCCGACGTCCAAGGGATTTAGGTGAAGGTCTTCATACCCTTGATAAAGACCGCCCATGGCCTCCACCATGAAACGCGCCCCTTCTTTTGAATCAAAGATATAGCTTCGAACATTGTCAAATTTAGCCAACCCGCCCAAAAGGTGCATGATTAACGTGGACTTGCCACTGCCCGCCGGGGCAAACACCAAATAGTTGCCCAAGGCTTGTTTGGTGTTTGAAGCGTGAAATTGAAAGGAATAAGCTTGTCCCGAAGGCGTCCTAAAAAACCGCACAGGACGATCTCCGTAGGGACTTTTCAAAAGACCGGTCGGGGAATGATTAAAAGACCATAATGCCGCGATGTTTTGCTCTTGGACAATTAAAGGTAAAAATAAATCTGTTGCGCCAGGTATTTTTGAGCGTTTTCCTTTTGGAATACGATCAAACCAAAAATTGGGCGCMGTCATGGTTTCAACGGAGTGRCTAATATGAAAATTRTCTAAAACTTTAGCCACATAAGAGACATTATCTTCAAGGTTCTGGGCTGTTTTTGCGCGTAAAATAATCTGCGTTTGGGTATGAAAAAGCGTGGTATTTCCCTGCGATAGAAGTTCAAGAATAGCCGCACATTCATCCCCCGCTGTTTTGTTTCCAATGACGGGAAGAGCCTGATCCTTCTTTCTGCGCGTATACATCAATGTCGCCGTATTGCGCGATATAGGATCACACAATTGTGAAATCTCTATGTCACCAGGAAGGGCCATAATCTCCACAAAGAGGCGTCCGCTGACACTGTCCGACCATCCATGAACCGCTATAATTTGATGGAAATGTTGCTCGGGCGTTTTGGTTTGAATTAACCCGGTTACTTTTTCTGTGGCGAAAGGAGACCGGGCTAAATTGCCGGAAATGTTTTCCGACACGGCCAATAAATCTTTGCGCAAATCACCACAAATCAAATAATTTATAAAACCCGTCAATTGGCACGGTTCAGTCTTGTCGTCAGGCCGACGCAATAGCCTTGGCTGATAGGTTTCCAACATGGTCGTGATTTTAAAAGACGCATCAATCATGACCTGCATCGAGGTGCCGGAAATCAAAAGAAACCAATCAATAAAATAACTCGATTGAAATTCGGTGCGTTCCGCGTCACCAATTTCAGAAAGGGCCAGGCTCGGCCATTCCGCTTCAAAACTAATATCATTGAGCCGTTTAACACCGAAAAAAGACAACCTTACATTCGCCGACCCCAAAGCATGAAGGAGCCTTTCGCGTCCCTTCAGCATTTGTTCTTGCTGGTTCATAATTTTGGCGTCATAAGAAACGCCGCGTATCTTGAAAACCCTGAAAAATGTTTCGTCTTTAAGGCGAACGGTTGATCCATCGGGTTCAATGCAATCAAATTCAAGTTCATTGGCAAGCCAGTGATGCTCTTCTTTACCAAGCATCAATTTGCGGGCGGCAGGAACGGCCAGTGCGCCAGTGGCAAGAGCACTGACCGACGTGAGGAGAATTTCAGGCCACATTAGGTATGCCCTCCTTTTGATTGAGAAGGAGGGGTTCCAGAAACCAAAACCACAAAGTCGCGGCCTTGCCAAAATTGACGGCTTTTTAAAAGATAGTTCGTAAAATGAGGGTTTTTCTGTATTTTGCGAAAAACGGTTACCCATGACACGGCAATGAAAATGACGGAAAAAATCAAGGCAAACTGGATCAAGTTAATCACCAAAAAAAGAGCAAAAAACACCAAGCTTACGACAAAGATAAGGATGAACAATTTTAGCGATATGCCAAAAATCGTCATGGGAAACTGAATGTTTTTGAAAACGGCGGAATCGGCTTTCATTGGAGGGCCGTCAACAAAGCGGCCAACATCTTAGGCCCGGCCATGACCAAGATACCCCCCGTGATAATAAGCCCAATTTTCTTGGGAGCGTCATGCCCACCGCCGCCCATTGCCATCCAGCCACCAATAATAATAATACCGACCCCAATAACAGCGACAGCCGCTTGCACCATGCCACCTTGGAGCACGTCAATAAAACCAATGGCCGGGGCAACCCAATCTTTGCCCTGCGTTGATGATGCAAATTGTGCAAAAGCACTTACGGGAAGAAAGGCCGTCAGGGCAAAAATGGAAGAAAAGACGCTAAATCGAGGAACGTTGGAAAGCTTCATCGTGAAAACTCCTATTTTGAAACGAAATAAAGGAAAACCAAAAGACAAACGAAAAAGATCGCCATGTTGACGATGGATAAAACTTTCATGCGCTTGTATTGGTTCTCAAATAGCTGATGAGTGCGGTCGGCAAGTCGAATTTGCTCTTGAAGGTTTTGCGTAATGGCGTCCGCCGTAAGGCCTTTTATTGCCGTGCCAATACTTGATGTGATCGCCTTATCGTGCCGTTCGAGCATGTCTTCGTAATCATCAACAAAAATATGAAAAATCGTGTACAACATCAAAATCGGGTCTTCGGATCCGATTGATTGGTCATGTACGGCATGAATATGTTTGCGAAGGTCATCAATCGACATGGCAGAGTGCGTCGACCCCGAAGGATCGACGCTGGGGGAACCATCTTTTGCTAAGTCTGGATATTGATCATCAGTTGTCATGGCTGTAAACTCAAAAATTCGCAGCGGTGATTTGAGCATTAAGGTCGCGCCAAATCATCCTTAGACGCTGGCGGGCCATGATGTTTAAAGTAGAATCATTTATAGCTTGAAAAAAAGTGACTTTCTTTTCAAGAATTTGGTTCAGATCAAACTCAAACGTTTCCTTTCTGCGTAAAGGAATGGAGATCAAAGCTTGAATGTGATCTTGATGATTTAAAAAGATCGTGGACTCTTCGAAGCTTTTTCCTTTGTAGTCTGTCGTGCCATAAAAGTCGTTTTTCCAAACGACGACAGCGCACTGAGGAAAGTTTTTGAGTAAATTATCCAAGCCCTTCATTGTATCAACCAAGGCTTGACCGCCGGTGATTACAGAATGAAGAATAATTTCAACGTCAGCTTCCTGTAAAAAATGAACAACATCATTTTCAACCATCCAACAMATCAATGGAATAAATGAACTGGCACCATTGTCGACAACAAATTTTGTGTCATCTTCAGCAGACATAACAATTTCAATTAATTCATCAAAGCCCCGCGCATTGACGTTATCGTTTTCGTCAAGAAGATCAAGCCGAATGGTTTCAAAAGCATCATAGCCAAGTAAGGTCGCATTAACCGGGTCTGTATCAATGCAGACAAGCTTTTGCGCGCAGGATTGAAAATGTTGAGCGAGAAAAGCGGCAACGAGAGATTTTCCGACGCCACCTTTACCTTGTAATGTCATGTGTAGCTGTTTCATTTGTATACCTTTCTTGATGAGTTTCTTTGAGGCTATGTAATTCCGTACAGTTTATTTAAGTCACCGTCCGAACTGGTCGGATCGTGCTTAATTGCCGTTTTTGTAGCTGGGGTGTGTTTGTTCAATACGGTCGTCGTCGGTTGCCCAGCTACGGAAACAACCGACGACTTCGCAGACGGTGCGATGGGAGACGCACCGTTTACGTGAGGATTCATTTTTGGGGGAGTTTTGCCTTCATCACGGATTAAGGCGGCGTGCCGACGAAATGTACGCTTGGCAATCGTGATTTTATTTTCAGATTTTAAGTGCTGATAAATCGTTTCGAGATTTTCTCCTCGCGCATGTGCTACGAGAATATCTTCCCGTAGCACATAAATCTGATGTTTTGCTTTGCCCCATTTTGTGCGTGTCATCAACCACCGTCCTATAAAGTTTGACGGGGAGACAAGAATTGTGGTTATCTAAAGTTAGAAACCATAAAATATTAATTTGTGGCTTCCAATTTTACGGGGTTTTCATCTTGGTAAGCCCCCGCAACCAAATAACCTTTATTTTACAAATGGTTAGAAAACAAGAAAACCGCCCTTCGGGGCGGNTTTTSYKKTRKGCRCNRMMGRTGYMKCNNASACCTKAWMMMKWWDSRSWWRMKCRGNWYCTGMASRKYYHMKKGYCCKYYWWKMCKSCCYSCYMRSRNRWRGMAKANNCRGYGTTNNATNNCGNKTTCMTTRNGGNRTATTWCYWAGGAAAGGGTGSAAACGACATTAGATATYATGGAGCATCGCTGATAGTTCATTTTCAACAGCGTTTCCATCTTGCGCTGAGTTTTKCATGAACCAATAGATCGGTGGGYTCCCATKGGCAGCAGGTTGYGAAATCAAGGTTTCGCGTTCTTGTTCGSAAACGTTCCGCAGGAGATTYAACGAAAATTSAAAATGTCCTTTCCATAAGGCTAAGTGAAGCACRGTTTGGTTTGCGTCTGTCATCRRSCTARAATCTCCKCCGTGCRATAACATCAASTCAAATACATCCCACAACCCAAGTTCAGCCGCGAGAAGAAGCGGCGTAAAGCCATTTTCATGCYGGGCATTTGGATCAGCTTGGTAGTTGAGGAGTTTMYTGACGACTTCCAGCCTRGTCGCAATATCAACGCCCTGCCCAGTRGCATAGTAWTCCTTKMMRRCWTCAWARANNTTTTTTTMYRYSKMGNNTTTNGCATRKMATYTTKRTGMKTYSTCCTCATYGCWTCGTATTGGTCTTGRGCAAAYGGRATWCCTGCYGGAACCAGCGGAGCAGGCAKAAACTTGATTGYGGCCTCAAGCGYGTCATCKGATTGCAAAYCGARAGAATTAWCGTCTAAGGTCGCACAAYKTTGTACGGCGATGTATAGRGGGGTGCGCTTAGGCATAAATGATACTTTTAATTCAATATCAACGCCTGCCCCCAGAAGTTTATCCAGATAGTAAAGTTTCCCTTGATCGATTGCATCGCTTAAGGCTGAGATACCCGTTGGTTTGTAGATTGAACTTAAAAGCTTTGGGTCAGTCAGAGGAAGTAAAGTGTCAAAACATGCCTTTTGGTCATGTAACACGGCGCGCATTAATGCAGTATTTCCATCTTCAGCGACCAGATTAGGATTTGCTTTTTTTTGAAGTAGTTTTCTAACTTTTCCCGTTTGGCCAAGACCCGAAAAGATCATCAATTGCGTCTTTTTTATTGAACCAAAGCCACTCACCCATCGATCTGGCCTATTGAGGTCAAGAGGACGTTTCAACCAAACATCCGCGCTAATCACCGTATGTACTATGCGCTTATTATATTGTTCCTGGGCAGTACCTTTATTGGCTTCCTGATAAGAAGAAGATATTGGAAATCGTTGAAAATAAGCATCAGTGGGGTTTCTTATCTTTACTTCAAGCCCAAATGCCTTTGCGCAGCCTTCCCACTTTTTGGCGATCCGTTTGTTTCCTTGATAAGCGGCAACGATCAATAGCTCACCAAGAATTTCTTTCGTCATTGGACCGTGACGATATTGTGCGCCCTCAAGCGCAAGGCTATATGTTTCAAGAGCTTGTTTCAGTTCCCCCAGTTGAACATAATAGYGAGCGCGAAGATGGTCGATCATCCATGTGAGTTCAGGTATTGGGTTTTCATCCTGTAACTCCGAGAGCAGTTTACTGGCTCGCGCATCATCCCCTGCCTTTTTGTCATTATGTATGCTCACCAAAGCATCAACTTCTGCATATTTTGTTTTGAAAAGCCGCAGAAACTCAGAATGGCGCGGATCTAATCTGCCACGCTCCCAAATCGCCTCCTGAAAGGCGAAAAAATCGAGCTTTGCCGGTTTTGATAAAAGGTGTGCCTTCCAAACTTTGGAAAAGTGGTTTTGGTGATCTTTGGGAACACCTTGCCAAAATATTTCCCACACTTTGGCAATGAGCAACCATCTGGCAAGTACCTGATTTTTACCATCATAAAAACTCAGTATTGACCGGATATTTAAAACCTTACCCATCGACCAAGAATACAAATTATCCTCGATAGATTTTTGCTCTATTCCAAATTTTCCGTAACCGTATAGTTCTCTGGCAAATGAAGGTTTCGATAATGAGTTCTTGTCGAGCCACCAATGGAGAACCAATGCAGTCGCCGCACCCACGTCCTGCCCCCATTCAGCAATATTAGGTCCTTCAGCCAAGCCAATGACTTTGCGGATAGAATATGCGGCCTGCGGCAAGAAGAACCGCTCCTGAATACTTACTATAAATTGCTCCCGAGAAAACCCGGCACAGTCCACACCGATCACAAATTCTCGGTACAAATTTAGAAAACCTAGAAATTCAGATTTCAAAACGCTTGTGAATTTGGGATCATTCTTGGAAAGAAATGACAATCTCAATTTAATGAGGTTTTGAATTTCCACATCATCCATAGCGGCACTATGGCTAAGGCGCTGAAGATTTTTGGCAAATGATGCCTCTTTTTCCGTATCAACGTAGCTAAAACTGCGACAAAATAGCTCTACAATTTCAGCGACTTTTGGGAGAGGCGATATTTCGGTGCACATTCATTCATCTCGATTTTGTCATTTGTTTCCGTTGAATTTTATTGAGCATACAGCTGCTTAGCTGCGGTACAATCATACGCCATTGGTGCAAACTTTACGTTTGCACCAATGGCGTATAAAACTATTTATCATCCCCAATATAATTTTCATTGTTGGGGTTGTGAGAATCGGCCCAGTCATCCAAATCATCGTCATTGTTTGGATTGTTCAAGTCAGACCAGTGATCTAGTTCTTCTTGTGACATATTTGATGTATCAGGCATTCTGTTCTCCATATAATTTGTTTGCGATCATGGAATTTTTTCCATAGTAAAACTATTACGTGTAACATGCTGTCCCGTCATCCTGTTTTTAAAGGACAGTTTTTTTAAAAAATAAGAAAAACTTCTAAATTAGGCAGGTAAATTATGGACTTGTCTGAAAAAAGTAGACAGCACCCGGCTCTTTAGACTGCCATATTTTCAGACCTCATTGGACGAATGTTGCCCAGAAAAGACTGGCGTCTGCGACTGTTGTAAAAGGTGTTGATGTAATTCCTGATCAATGTTTCAGCCTGCAACCGGGTTTCAAACCTTGTTCTCCAAACGAGCTCAGCCTTCAAGGTTTTAAAGAATGTCTCCCCGGGTG
>JAESSB010000063.1 GCA_016764335.1 Magnetovibrio sp. | reverse complement strand
GATCAATGTTGGGTGAACCCCGAAACGGCTCGATAATTCCGAAACCGTTTACTCGCCCTTTAACGCCTCAAGGGCAACTTTGGCCTTAAAACCGGGTTTGTAGTTTTTACGTTTAGTCATTTTTGGTCTCCTGTAAATTGAGACCAGAAAACACGAAATAGTAGCTTACCTCACTGTCCGATTTCCGGGGAGTAGCTCAATCCTCGCAATGTGAAAGGCTTTCATTGGAACCACAAACGGGTCTACAGAATTTACCGGGAACTTAAGCTAAAGCTTAGGATAAAACCGAAAAAACGGTTGTACCGGGATAAACTTGAACCTTTGTCAGTCCCCACGTCGATCAATCAAACCTGGTATGCTCCTGGAAACGATGTTTCCCTCCCTCGGGGCTTTGCCCCAGAAGAGGTTCTGAGGGACGAAGGCGCGCCAAGGCGTGGATTTTATGCATGATCAGCAGAGCGATCGTCGAAGTTATAGGGCTTTTAATGTGATAGATGATTTTAACCGGAAGGGGCTGGCAGCCTTTTAAAAGAATAGAAAATTCTGAGCATGGCATAATCATATACGTAAAAAATTGCCCCGCACGTTTACATGCGGGGCAATTTCACAAGTCAGATAGAGCTTATTGTGTTTTTAGGAATTCGACCAGCGCGTAACGCTCATTAGCATTAAGGCCACGCCCAATTACGCCAGCCCCTAAGCTTGATCCATCTCCGGTAAATTCGTGACCTATATTGAGGTTACCGGGTTTGGACGTTTTAAACTTAAAAAGTCCTTTGGCTTTGTCTGAAACGTAACCAACACGTATTGGATCAAACTCACGATTGCCGGTCCAAAACGTTTCGCGACGTTCTGCTTTGGGTGACAGCAGTTCATACAGTGTGGGAATTGATCCATTGTGCAAGAACGGTGCCGTTGCCCATACGCCATTAAGGGGACGTGCCTTATAAGCCATGGTGGCCTGCAAACAATTGGGCCGCCCGCCATTTAGCCATGCGGCTTCTTTTGGGCTGATGTTGTTGTCTTTGTTCCAACGATCATTGACGTTTTGAACGGCAGAACCCAAAGCCAAAGCGAAGAGATTTTCATCAAACCCAGGTTTGGGTTGGGTGGTTAAAGAACCGTAATTTATGCCCATGTTCGTGGGTGTTTGTACGGTGCGGGTCGTCAGAATTTCAGCTTGTGCAGGGTCAGTGCCGATKACGGTCACAGGAATAATGGGCAACCTCAACAAGCGCCATGGATAAACCAAAGGCTTMTTYCCTAAAGCATTAMSYGTTGGGCAGTTGGTTGTGACATCAATTTTAGATGGACCGGATTTGCCTTGGTTATGGCGATAGTCATCGAAGATTTCTGTGGTTGGTTTGTATTTTTTAACCCAAAATTCTTTATCCCAAAATGACTTTTGTGCAGATTTTGAAATATCGCTCAAAGGACTGACCGGTGGAAGGTGACAGCTTGCGCAAAGCTCGTAATACAAAYCTTCGCCTTGCTTGGCTTTTGCGATATTGATCTTTGGAAGGATATCTTGTGGCCATTTAGGGGACCATAGKCCGGAYGTGAAGGCCTTTTCTTTAAAGGGYGTTTTCGTGTTTTTGAAACTGGTSCCYAGTCCACCAAGCATCGTTTCCATGCCATGAATATTTTTGACTTTRACRGTGCTATCCCAATAATTCGTTGGCGTCACCATATTGASCATCGCAGAAACGCCCATGGCTTCACCGGAATTACGAATCGAAACCGACATGATGGAGGCATCGTATTGCACCCATTCAAACCACGATGCATCCCAAATAAAGGGGAAGCTGACCGGGGCAGCCTTTGCATCCGTATTGCTGCGCACAAGCTTTAAATCGGTGATTGAGTTAAGTTGATCAATACCAAAAACCTGATTGCCAATAGAGGTCAAGGCATCGACGCGTCCAAATCCAGCGGACCGACCGCCGTGCTTGCTTGTAAATAAAGTGACGACGATCAGACGATTTAGGGCTTGCTTAAAGCTGGTTCTTAATTGTTTCCTTGCCGCAGGATCACTGACGGCATTGCCCAGGACCTTTTTTGCAAAACGATCAAAGCGTTGGGTGTTGTTGCGCGTATCAAGCATGGCTTTTAGAAGTTGGAGGCCAAAGTCATCGACACTAATATTGCCCTGACCGCCATCAATGCCAATGGCTTTGCCCTTGTAATTGATTTGTCCGGTATGGCATGCAGCACAGGTGAAGCCAATAGCATCAACCTTACCCGTTGTCGGGTCAATCATAAAATTTTGACCGGGGATGGGTTTTCTGGTGTCGGCCATACGTGCAAGGCCGACAGGTAAATCGTCTTTGTTATAATCAGAGCCGGGCGCGCTGCGAATAAAGCCCATGCGGCTTAAATAACTCTGGTCTTTAAACAGGCCAGGAGCCCCAGAACCCGGTTGTTCCAAAGACACAAACCACGTGTAAGGTATGGGAAACGTTGCCGTTCCTTGGGATGCGCTGTGAAACCATTGGCGAGATTTTTCCGTCCATTTTGGGCCACCATTTAACCAATGAACCTTGGTGTCATTTGTTGGGTCTAAAGCGGGCAAAGATGCGCAAGCCCCGACAGCAACGGATAGCATTGCAGCGGTGGCTATTAATTTTGATGATTTGATGAGTTTCGTAAAGTACATGTGTTCCTCCCCAAGATACAAATATATAACATTATATAGTTAATCTTTATCAGCATACACTTTAAAGAAGCACTCGCAATRCGTCATTTGAYATCTATTTTTAATCTGATAAGAAGAYATATGTAAAAAGCCCCGCATCCAAGGATGCGGGGCTTTAAAAGGGTCGACGAAGTAGAGGTTGGTCAGGCTTACCTAGAAGCCCATACCGCCCATTCCACCCATACCGCCCATGTCGCCACCAGGCATGCCGCCGCCGCCAGCAGAGCCAGCAGGTTCAGGCTTRTCRGTGATCATAGCTTCGGTCGTGATCARCAGRCCCGCAACAGAAGCYGCRTCTTGCAGAGCAAYACGAACAACCTTAGTTGGATCAATGATACCAGCTTTAACYAAGTTTTCGTAAACGCCRGTTTGAGCATTAAAGCCCCAAACAACGTCTTTCGATTCCATGAGYTTGCCCGCAATAACGGCACCATCGGCACCMGCATTATCGGCAATTTGGCGCACGGGCGCTTGGATGGCACGACGAATGATGTCGATGCCAACGTTTTGGTCGCTGTTTTCGCCTTCGGTTTTGTTGAGGGCTCTAACAGCATACAAAAGAGCTGTTCCGCCGCCGGGGACAACGCCTTCTTGAACCGCAGCACGGGTTGCGTGCAGCGCATCGTCAACGCGATCTTTGCGTTCTTTAACTTCAACTTCAGAACCGCCGCCAACATGGATCACGGCAACGCCGCCAGCCAATTTGGCCAGACGTTCTTGCAGTTTTTCTTTGTCATAGTCAGAAGATGTTTCTTCGACTTGTGCGCGGATTTGGTTGCACCGAGATTTGATGGCTTTGTCAGTTCCAGCACCATCAACAATTGTGGTGTCTTCCTTCGTGACTTGAACGCGTTTGCACGTGCCCAGCATATCCAAGGTTACGCTTTCAAGTTTGATGCCCAAATCTTCGGAAACCACGGTGCCGTTGGTCAGGATGGCAATGTCTTCCATCATGGCTTTGCGACGTTCGCCAAAGCCAGGGGCCTTAACGGCAGCAACTTTAAGGCCGCCACGCAGTTTATTCACAACCAAAGTTGCTAAGGCTTCGCCTTCAATGTCTTCGGCAATAATCAGCAGAGGACGTGAAGATTGCATGACAGCTTCCAAAATGGGGAGCATGGCTTGCAATGAAGTCAGTTTGGCTTCGTGGATGAGAATGTATGGATTTTCCATTTCACACGTCATCTTGTCGGCATTGGTGACGAAGTAAGGCGACGTGTAACCACGGTCGAACTGCATGCCTTCAACGACGTCGAGTTCGGTGCTGAGGCCTTTAGCTTCTTCAACAGTGATCACGCCTTCGTTGCCAACGCGTTCCATAGCTTTGGAAATCATCTTGCCGATTTCGGCTTCGCCATTTGCAGAAATGGTGCCAACCTGGGCGATTTCGTCAGTTGTCTTTACTTTTTTAGACCGGCGTTGAATGTCTTTAACAACAACTTCAACGGCGATGTCGATGCCACGTTTCAAATCCATTGGGTTCATGCCCGCAGCAACGGCTTTGACGCCTTCGCGAACGATAGCTTGAGCCAAAACGGTAGCTGTCGTGGTGCCGTCACCGGCTTCATCATTGGTGCGGGAAGCAACTTCCTTCACCATTTGAGCGCCCATGTTTTCGAATTTGTCGCTGAGTTCGATTTCTTTGGCAACCGTCACACCGTCTTTGGTGATGCGAGGAGGGCCGAAAGATTTATCGATGACAACGTTACGGCCTTTAGGGCCCAAAGTTACTTTAACGGCGTTAGCCARTGTGTCGACACCAGCGAGCATGCGATTGCGCGCGTCAGTACCGAATTTTACGTCTTTAGCAGCCATGTTATAAATCCCTTACGTCTGGATTGGCTTGAAWATGKGAAWGAAAGAAGAGRMTCGRTGGCTYATTTCTTCTTTTTAGCAGGGGCTTTCGCTTTTGCAATTGGTGCAGGTTTGGATGTGTCGATAATGCCAAGGATGTCGCTTTCTTTCATAATCAAAAGCTCTTCGCCATCAATGGTCACTTCGGTTCCACCCCATTTGCCAAACAACACAGCGTCGCCAGCCTTAAGTTCCAAAGGAACCAGGGTGCCGTCTTCGCCGCGTACGCCAGCGCCAACAGCAACGATGTAGCCTTCGGAAGGCTTTTCTTTGGCGTTATCGGGAATGATGATGCCACCAGCAGTTTTTTCTTCGGATGCAAGGCGACGAACCAGCACGCGGTCGTGGAGTGGTCTGAACTTCATATTAAKGTCTCCTCTAGAAGTTCCAAAAAATAAACGACAGACAGAAGTGTTAGCACTCTGTCTTGCCGAGTGCCAAAGATGTAGGGTGGCCCAATCCAACTGTCAACCGTTCAGGGTTAATATTTGTATTCTGGCGGCTAAAAGTCGGCGGCATTCCAGATCACGAGGACTTTGCCGCGATAGGGCTGAATGCTCACGGGTTTGGGYAAGGGGGGCACGTCTTTGCGGCGCATGGTCGCCATRACGATGCCGTTGCCGTGGCTTTTKGCCCAAATTTGTCCGTCTTCCATGTGCTGCATTTCATAGAGCGGYTGGGTYAATCGTCCCAAAAAYTGAAACTCGCCATGGTATTTTCCGACATAAGCCACGGGACGMCCTTYATCTTGATAGGCTTTGACTTGAAGSGCYGCCGATTGCAAATTGTACGCCACGGCCAAGGCCGGAGCGGCAGCCATATATAAGGAGACGATGACGCTGGCGACGGTGATGGCGATCAGGCGGACTTCGGCACTTGGCCCCTGAACTTTTTTAAATGCTAAAACWCCMGCAAGACYCAACACGGGRAGYAACCATAGRGGCTGTGCCAGGTCGATCCAATCGGGCAGCGGTGTTTTCAGCATGGGCTCAATCGCGCCTTTTGCCATAAGACCGACAAAGAAAATCAAGACCAGTCCCCCCATCACCAAAACAGGCACCTTGTGGCCGCGTTCGACGGACACATTACCTTCGCGGGTCAACATATAGGCGGTAAACAGGGTCAGAGCGGGGAATATGGGCAACAGGTAATGAGGTTGTTTGCCGCTGATGGCAGAGAATATGACGAACGAGGCGCCAATACAGATCAGCAAAAAGCGTGCGCCGCCATCCGTCAAGCTAGAGCGCAAACCAACGTTTTGTTTCCACGCCTTGATAAAGCCGATGTTTTTCCATAATCGGGGCCACAGCGTCCAGGGCAATAATAAAGCTGGCATCACCAGGGCAAACCAATAAAACGGACGGCGGTGGGCAAAGGACTTAACCATGCGATCCGTGCTTTGTTTGATGAAAATCGCATCGCGGTATTCTGGGCCACCGATGAGCGCAGCAGGAATGGCCCATGCCAAAGTCATTGCAAAGCCAACGACAACGCTGGCAAAGACGCCTAAGTACCATGTGCGCATGCGGGTTTTGCCTCGACCACAGCTTAAATATGGCCCCCATAACGGTGCCGCCAAGGCGACCGGCAGGGTGTGAATTAAAATCGCCGGACCTTTTGCCAAGCCGCCGATGCCRATGCCRAKGCCSGCRATCARCAYRCCSRTCCAAAAWCCYKKMCCGRTKACAAAWCCTTTCCARGCYTTKACRTARCCCAATAAMGCCAMAACMGYGGCAARSGTCACCAGCATRTCGAACATGGTCATGGTSGAAAAGACSGTCCAATAMAYGCCTGTYACCAWCATCATKGSGGCSRYCCAYSCRSSRYTGWYKTSYRCATCGSGMYRMAMWTCRNGGNCCAKWWTWMSSGKKMWAWWYWWSSSGYSMMRAMCAAMGMYCCTAATCCAAAAAGCGGGGCGACAAGACGCGCCCAAATATCGGATACGCCAAAAATTGCCCAGCCCAAATGCATGAACCAAAACAGAAACGGTGGTTTATGACTGTAAATTTCACCGTTCAACGTCGGSACCCAAAAATCGCTGTTGGTCCACATTTCCCAGGCAACGGTGATATAGCGCGTTTCATCAATGGGCAATAGGGGCCGTAAAAGTAGGGCAGAACCCATAAGGGCACACCAAATCAAAGTGGTGATCCAGACGTCCAGGCGAGCATTTGAAGATTGGGGCGTTTTATCGGTCACGTTTTAGGGGCCTCTTCAGTTTCGGTTGTACCCAGATCATCGTCCATGGATCGACCCAAAGACTTGCCATGGCGAAAGTGTCTATAAAGATAAACGCCAAGCAGGCCCGAGGCTATAAACAAAACAACACTGAGCGAAATACGTTYTGCCGGATCGACGGCAACGCTACTGCCCAATAGGGCAAAAATCAGGGTTTGCGGCAAGTAGCCAATGGCCGAACCCGCAAAAAACGGAACGGCCCGCACGCTGGACACCCCRGCAGCCAAATTGGTTGCTATGTTACTGCCCACAGGTAACATGCGGATCAGTAAGGTCATGGAAAAAGTATTGTCGTGCAAAAAATCATCTAGCCGTCGAATGCGACCGGAAAATTTGCGTTGTACCGGGCCACGGGCCAAAATCCGGGCGTAATAAAATGATCCGATGCAACCCATTATAGTGCCGATCAACATCAATCCCGTACCCAACCAAAGGCCAAAGGCATATCCGGCAAGGCTACTAACAACTTGGCGGGGCAGGCCGATGGCGGTGGCGATGGTGGCTAAGGCGACAAACAGAAACTCACCCGCCATGCCTTGGCCTTTAACGTGGGTTTCGATCCAGTCGTTGGTGAGGATGTGGCCTAAGTCTTGGGTATCCCACAGGTAGAGCGCCCCCACAAGGGTCGCCATGACCAAAACACCGCGCAGGATATGGCCTAAATTCATAAGTCGTTTAACTTTCGTCGGCGCGATGGATGACTGAAACGTTTGGTCGCGCGCCGCGCGCCGTTAACCACATCACGCCCAATAGGTCGCGTCCGGCGACCGAAAGGCGGTCCCACATACCGTATTTGGARGTGCCCCTTTCGCGATTGCGGTGATTGACTTCAATCGAAAYCACTTCGCCCCCCCTGCGGATCATSAGTGCGGGMAGGTAGCGGTGCATGTGGTCRAAACGTGGCATATCTAAGAAGGCTTCGCGGSTGAAGACYTTAAGCCCACAGCCGGTATCGGGCGTATTGTCACCCAACAGTCGTGACCGCACCGCATTGGCCAACCTGGACTGAAAGCGTTTCCATTCGGTATCTTTGCGTTTGGCCCGCCACCCGGCAACCAGCAACATTTCTGGGTCTGGGGCGGCCTTGAGTTTTGTAAACAACGCTGGAATGTCGGCGGGGTCATTTTGGCCATCGCCATCAAGTGTGGCAATGAAGCTGGCGCGGGCGTGGCGCACCCCGGTCGCGACGGCGGCACTCTGCCCACAGGCCTTTTCGTGCTTGATCACGCTCAGCCGGGGGTGTTCGGCCTGCATTTCATCAAGCATTTGGGCCGTATTGTCGGTCGACCCGTCATTGACGTAGACGATTTCATAGTGTGCAACGCCATCAAGCGCGGCTGAAATTTCTTCGATCAGGGGGCGGATGTTGTCGGCTTCGTTGTGCACGGGCACGACGACGGCGATGTCAAAAACGTGTRYGGGAYAGGGTRTGTTAATCATAGCRAATTTTTGACRGTCCTCAATGAAYAAGAGCTTYTGAGCCAAAAYACTCAAAGCGCGCCYTGCTTTTACACCSTTCGGCCTTTCYATTCCAGTCTTGAGGTCGCCAAAAGATAAAAAACACACATATTACAAATTTAAGTGTATTTAGGCCTTGGACTTTTCGGCGGGAGGTTTATCCTTAGTCTCTTATAAGAGTGAGCGTTCTTAATCAAGACGGCTTAAAATAATTTCGTGCAAAAGCACGCGGGTGATAGATAAATCCATGATTTTTCATGATTCAATAGACCAAGCTATCRAGTACGGGCGTGCGGCCTTAGCGGGTATGGCAACGCGCAAGATTCACGCGACGCCGGATAACTATACTGTTTGGTACACGCACGTTTCCGGTCGCGATCTTGACTTGTCGCGTATGATTGCCATTTTGGAAGACAACGGGCAAGACTTTACCGACGTGGTGTGTAGCGATCTTTACAACAAATTTTTCACGACGGGTGTTGACGAAGCCATGCTCAATGACACCACGGATCGCATTGAAAATGAACTACAACGCATCTTAAATTACGTTGGTGAAGCCGGTCAGGGGGCCGCCGAATACGGCACGACCTTAGCCAATGTTCAAGGCGACATCCTTGGTTCTAAGGACATGTCTAGCCTGAAAACCGCTGTGACGAAGGTTTTGACGGAAACCCGCGAGATGGAAAAAACCAATGCGGTGCTGGAAAATAAGCTTGCCGATTCAACGGAAGAAATCGGGCAATTGCGCGATGATTTGGAAGACATGCGCAAAGAAGCGCTGACCGATGCTCTTACGGGGATCGCCAATCGCAAGCTGTTTGATATGGAATTGCGCAGTCAAGCACGCGAAGCCATGGAAAGCGGGGAAAACCTGTGCTTGCTGATGTTGGACATAGATCACTTCAAAGTTTTTAATGATAACTATGGTCATCAAACCGGGGATCAGGTGCTGAAGCTCTTGGCAACGACCATGATGAAAGCCGTTAAGGGTAACGATATTCCTGCAAGGTACGGCGGGGAGGAATTTGCGGTTATTTTGCCGCGCACCGATTTAAGCGAAGCGATTAAAGTTGCGGAAAGTATTCGTCAACGCGTGTCATCTAAAACATTGGTCAACCGTGCCACCAAAGAAGATTTAGGCAAGCTGACCGTTTCAATCGGCGTAGGGCAGTTTAACTTGGGCGAGTCTTTGACCGATTTGATTTCGCGTGCCGACCAAGCCCTCTATAGGGCAAAAAGTTCTGGACGCGACCTCGTCATGAGCCAAAAAGTTAAATGACGAAGCTCTCGCCTTTGAATGATGTCCGCCTTTTGTATCATGCCAAGGGACTAGACCCGATTCACAATAGCATACAATTTCCGGTCACGATTATCCTGGTTCTTTGCTTATAAGCCTTGTCTTCTTTGGGGAACACTTTCTTTTTCGACTTTTTTAGCGGGGTTTCAAAACCTATTCCAAGATACCCTCAATCTCCTAACACCATCGTGTCAGACGGCTTCACGACATGGCTTTGATTAAACAATCTCTTGTCATGATGAGGGCTATTTTGGGCCGGGCCAATCGCCACACTCTTCTTTTTATCGGTGAGGCAAACGTCTTGCTTTGGCGGGCAAAAAAATCCGGTCAAACGGTAGGGGACGATACGCCAAAAACAAGTCCTAAATATACGTGACGGGTATACGGGTAGAGGTGCGACCATAAATCAAGCCCAGCAGAAGCTGCGCCGAAAAATAAAATTCATACGTGCGGGTCACGCCGGCGATCTCAAGGTCATGAACCCGCTCGGGGCGGCTTGGAAAGGCTGACCGTCGGGTCATGCTCTGTAATCATAATTTTTGTTTTGATCGTGTGACGTTTCTTTTTTTTCAGAATACCAACAGCGTTGTTTTCTGCTCGGCCTTTCGATGAACTGTTCCGTACAGTCAATAATCAGTGCGGCCATAGACGCTCCACCAACGCTCGGAAGGTCCCTGCCTCGATGCCCGTCAAGGATCTAAATTGTCGTTTGGACATAAGCCATGCGCTGTTAAAATTCCCCATCGGAAGAGGCTCCTTCGCTTTTCCGATGGGGGATCACACTTGAGTGAACAAAGATTCACCAGACTTTTACAACGGGTCTAATATAAACAAGAGGGCTATTCCTTAAAAATTTCCGTTAATATATCCGATTACAGTTTTAACGATTTAGGATTTCCAGAGAAAATATTACATATTGTGAGCGCCTGTGGTCTATCCTCGATGCTTCATCAGCACCATTGTATTCAATTATTGCTCGCAAGGTTGTCCCAGACTGCATCGTCTATTCTGATGATTGGCAGGACGACAACATGCTGGATGTTTCCGAATTTAAACATTTTCGGATCAACCATTTTGGTTTTGGAATCTACATAACGAAGCAAGATAATATTTCGGGGTTGTTTAAAATCGTTAATCAATCTGAGGGCTGCCATTCAGTTTGAATACGCCGAAACGCCCACTCATACGAGCGAAATATAGTGGGGTGTTGAAGGTGATGAGTAAAGTAAGCTATGCAATATGAGAATGCCCCCTATGATTTAATAACGTAAAATGTTAAGTCATAGTTCAGATTGTGCGTGTTAATTTGATATCCAAGTTAGACCTGGAAGAGGATTGATCAAATTATGTCAGACGCATTAGTGCATAGCATATATTTCATCGGATACGGGGTGACCTTCACACTATGTGGGGTGTTGGCTTATTATGCGATGACCGTACGTTTTAAAAATGAAGGTATCCCAATTTCCTATGGGTTTTTGAAGGTTATTTTCTCGGCGTCGGTCGTCATGTGGTTGGGCGTTGGATTAAGCTTTATTATGTATCCATCCGTAACGAATGCCGTGACGTAATCGATTTTTGACGCAAACAAGTGTCTTGGCTTTAGACACTCAGCCGGCATGAACTTTCGCAAACCATTGTCGTACCTCCGCCTTTGGCTAGCCTAAAATGTTCATGAGCAGCTCTAACAATACCCCCTTCAGCTGATTTTAGCCTGTAGGAGCGGTTCCTTAGCCTTTCGGTTTAATGTAAATATTCACGCGTCAGGAATTACAGCAACAACTTTTACCACAGTGGCAGACGCCAGTCTTCTCTGGGCAACATTCGTCCAATGAGGCCTGAAAATATGGCAGTCTAAAGAGCCGGGTGCTGTCCACTTTTGGCAGATCAAGTCCAGCGTGGCTTATTTCTAAATGACAATTTAGGTCCGGAAAGAGTTCATGATCTTGAAAGACGAAGGCGCGGGTCGCCGTTGCCGGAAAATTCCCACATTTATGCTGACAGCGGATACCCAGGCCAGAAAAAAGATTATTCGGCCATTGATTTGCCCTATAAAAAGACCAAAGCGAAACCTCTGACAAAAGATGAACGTGAGTATAATCATGCTTTAAGCCGATTTCGTGTGCGCGTTGAACACACGCCCTAGCGCGCCT